>NZ_JAAHGB010000039.1:0-64582 GCF_010672695.1 Okeania sp. SIO1H4 | reverse complement strand
GTCTCCAGTTTCAGCTTTCCGTTTCAGCCACAGGTCAATCGTGTTCCGGCTAATCCGGAACAGTTGACTCAATCACTTTTTTTCCAGCCATCAAGTTCAATGGCCTCTATCACTTTTTTTCTAAAATTGTAACTATAGGGTCGAGGCAAGGAAGAGCGATCGCATGACAGAATACTTTCTCTATTTTATGTCCTAATCGCCCTGGCTGTTGCTATAAACCAAAGCTTCGCTATTGTGAGGATGTTCTTCATAATATGCAAGAAAGTCTACGATTACGGCCGCGCCCTCGCAAAAGTCCTCTCTACCACCCAGCGTCTGGGCAACACTTGAAACCCTTTTTCAGTTCTGTTAACAATAGCTAATTTCCATCCACAAACCATTGCCACTGATTTCTCTAGTTTTCCTCTATAACCTTGATCTGCCCAAACAATTTTCAGATTCGGCGCATCATATTTAGCTTGAAGAAATACAGACTTAGCTCCTTCTCTATCCTGTATATTTGCAGTATGTACAACTACACTCAGTAACAACCCTTGAGTATCTACTAATATGTGTCGTTTTCTTCCTTTTACCTTTTTACCAGCATCATAACCTCTAATCCCCCTTTTTCAGTCGTTTTTACCGACTGTGAATCAATTATACCCTAGAAATGGCTCTTCAGTTCTTCCTTGTTTGATTCTGACTTTTCTTTCCTACGGAATGCTACGCAAACGTAACATATCATTGATTTCTTTCCATACTCCACTGCGTTGCCAACGATAAAAATAGGTAGCTACGGTTTGCCAAGGTGGTAAATCATGAGGAAGTGCCCCCCATGTACAGCCGTTGTGTACGAGGTAGAAAATACCATTAATAACTTCTCTTGTATCGACACTTCCAGACCTACCACCAGAATGGGGTGGAGGAATCAGCCGCCTTCAAATTTCCCACTGTTCATTGGTTAGGTCACGCTTGATAGTTTTTTCTTTCCATAGGAGGGAAAATCATGACAATTATCATTGTCTTA
The DNA here is from genome assembly GCF_010672695.1 of Okeania sp. SIO1H4. NCBI lineage: Bacteria > Bacillati > Cyanobacteriota > Cyanophyceae > Oscillatoriales > Microcoleaceae > Okeania > Okeania sp. SIO1H4. The sequence continues at coordinate 63,576 of NZ_JAAHGB010000039.1, read as the reverse complement.
TCTTTTGCGTTATGGCGATCGCTTTCCCTTACAAAACTTTACAAACAGTCTCTTAGGGCTTGCTGATTAAGTCTAAAAGCATTTATAGATAAAGCCAAAGTGCCTTTTTGGGGTAAAAAAAGTGCAAGCTAAAAGGAGGGTTTAGCTCAAAATTCTCACTTGCATGAGCTGACAGAGGCGGAAAAATCAACAGACAATTCTTCCGACTACCTACTCCTGAGGAGGAGACTCCTACCCTCATCAGGGCGACTTTTTCAGCAAGCCCTACTTAGGCTTAAATTTCATAGCCACGTTAATTGTGTGATTATCGTCTTGAGGTAGGTCTTCTTCCTAGCTGAGAGGGAGTTCTTCCTGTAATGTACCTAGACGGAGTTTTCCGAGCTGCAATAAGGTCAGCATAGCTAACTTGTGGTGGTCGCCGTAGTTTTATCAAATCATTCTTAATAGATGCAGACTTCTGAGGTAACTCCTTCTTGATCTTAGTTACGGCTTCAGAAATACTCGCTTGAATGTCACTATTGGGATCTTGAACTTTGAATGCATCACCTAACTTGTCAGCAATTTTCGTTAACCCTTCTTGTGTCGTATCATCATACTCTCCAGCCTTAAATTTAATTGATATAGCCGTAGAATTATCTTGATCTCCATGGTTAACTTTTTGAATGGTGAAATAACTTAAGCTCCTGTTGAAATGAGATGCCATAAAATATCTGACAGGTTCTGGAAGATTGGTTGGTGGTATTATTTTATTGTCAGTTACTGTCTTCCATGGTTTTAACTCTGTCTCCACATTGAGTCGATTAAAGTAGCTTTTGAAAAGTCTAAATTTTGCCAACTAATAGGTCTACCAAGATAGTCGGTTTTCTGCATAACTGTTTTCTTTTCTTCATCGCACTTATCAATAGACTTGTCGCTTTATAACTTAAAAAAAAATCCCAAAAGCCTTGTTCTGTAAGGATTGTAGATATTGAATGGTAAAAATCATGGGAATTATTGCTCTGTCTAGGTTAGAGTGATTTTTTTCCTTTATTTAGCGACAACTCTAATACCGATGCTACCGGACATGATATGACTTAGCTGTGTTGCTACTTTTTTGATAATACTGGCTGCACCATTACAGTCAGCATTAATAACTTGACCTTTTGCAGAACGATACAAGCCACAATTAACAAGCTTTCCTGATGGCTCCCACCTTTTCCTACGGAATGTTACGCAAACGGGTTTCGCACCAAATGTCGGCAGAAAATCATCCGATACTAAAACTAGCCTTACTCGTGTAACTATCCTCAGTCTCAACAAACTTAATCCCATACTGCTCAGATAATTCAGCTATCTTGGTTTTTAACTTGGCTGTAGGTATTTGAACAAACTGTTGGTTATTTTTTTGCCAATGTTAATACTATCTTTTTGGCGTTGATTCCACCCAAAAACTACTGTACCTATTTGATGCTCAATGCACCAGTTGATCACAAATCTAGCTGCTTTGTTCACATGATCACGCATCTGAAGGTTGCGCTTTTCAGTAATAGCTGCTAAGTTATCGTCCCAGTAGTCACCAGACTGGCCTGATTTTATTTCTGCGTTGTAGATTAATCGTACACAGCCCAAAGTTCTCCGCAACAGATTTTCCTGTTCTGGAGTTGGGTAAAACCTAAATTTGTACGCTTTTTCAACCATCTACAACTTACTAAAAACTTTTTATGCTTTAACATATTGTGTGTGAAACCACAACATTGATTGGCATTCCCATACGACGCTCCCGACAAGGAGAGCGCGGGTCTTCTGCCAACATTTAGATCAAAAGAACTTCCCATGCTTTTGAGCGACTACCTAAGAGATGGATTGTTGAACGCACTTTTGGTTGCTTGAATAGATTTCAACGTTTAAGCTCATATTATGAGGTGTATTCAGATGTAAGTGAAGCCATGATTTATGGCTCTTTAATTCACCTTATGGTTAGGCGACTAGCTAGCTAAGATTTACTTTATAAATCAGCTCTTAGCCATTAAATTAAAGGTAATAAAAATTCTTTTCTACCTTTGTTAATTCCTGACTCCGAATTCCTGAGTTCCTGCTACCTGCTTCCTGACTCCGAATTCCCGACTCCTGACTCCTGAGGACTGACTCCTGACTCCTGAGGACTGACTCCTAATTAATATCCGCTATTCAACAATACCAATAAATCTCTCAAATTAAATCCCTCAAATTTGATGACTGAGAAAGGTCGTAAATAGCTAAAATGAAATATAATTCTGAAATTTTTTGATAATTATGAGTGTAGTTAGCCAAGTTATTCTCAAAGCAGACGATGAATTACGTTATCCCAGTAGTGGGGAACTTCAAGCCATAAATACTTTTTTAAAAACAGGCGAGCAGCGCGTGCGTATTGCTAGCGTGCTTTCTGAAAATGAGAAAAGAATTGTAGACAAAGCTAGTCAAGAGTTGTGGCGCAGGCGTCCAGATTTTATTGCCCCTGGTGGTAATGCTTTTGGTCAACGGGAACGTGCTTTGTGCCTCCGGGATTATGGTTGGTACTTGCGTTTGATTACTTATGGGGTACTAGCTGGTGATAAAGATCCAATTGAAAGTATTGGTTTGATTGGTGTTCGGGAAATGTACAACTCATTGGGTGTACCAGTTCCTGGAATGGTAGAGTCAATCCGTTGTTTGAAGGAAGCTTCTCTTGCTTTACTTGATGATGAAGATGTTCAGGAAGCTGCTCCTTACTTTGACTATATCATTCAGGCTATGTCCTAAGTTTTTTTGTTTTTTGTAGCATGACTACCCATCTAAGGAATTCTTGGATGGGTTCAATTTTTAGAGTTTTGACTGATTAAAACTTCAACAAAAGTCAAAATAATCCCAACTTAAATTTATTCAATTATTTTGCATCACACCACCAGCGATCGCCACTAAAATTAATACCCCAAAAGCTAATCTATACCAAACAAATATCCATGTATCTTTAGTTTGTAAGTATCTAATCAACCAAGCAATTGCTACGTAAGAAAAAATTATTGCAGATATAATTCCAGCAATAGTAGGTGCTAAACCCACACCTCCAAAACCCTCATCCAATAGAGTCTTAAGTTCAACTAAACCTGCTAAAGTAATCGCTGGAAGACCCAATAAAAAAGAAAATTTTGCTGCTGTAGCCCTTTCTAACCCCATAAATAGGCCACCTGTAATAGTTGAGCCAGAGCGAGATACTCCGGGGACTAATGCCAATGCTTGAGCTAATCCCATGAGTATGCCATCTTTAATATCTAGTTGCTCAAAGTTACGTTTTCGACTGCCAATTTTCTCTGCTATTCCTAATAATAAAGCCATAACTATTGAAGCAATAGCGATCGCCACTGTACTGCGCAAGGCCGAGTTATCAAAATCTGGAATAAATATTTTGATTAGTAACCCAAAAAGTATTATTGGTATGCTTCCCAGTACTATTCCAACTGCCATTCGGAAATCTGGAGACTGGTAATCGGATGTCACTATAGATTTATATGCACCAATCACGATCTTTGTCAAATCCTGCCAAAAATACCAAACAACTGAAAAAATACTGCCCAATTGAATCACAGCGGTAAAAGCCACACCAGGATCTCCCCAACCCAGGGCAACAGGAACAATCTTGAGGTGAGCCGTACTACTAATAGGTAAAAATTCTGTTAATCCTTGCACCATTCCTAGAATAACTGCTTGAAAAATATTCATTTGTGATAGCTGCTCAGAGGTGGAAACTGGGTCCAAAGGCAATGATTGGCCTACTTTGTCGTCTAAAGATATAAAAATTAGGGCGCTGACAATAACAGCAAATAAGAATTTCATTAAGTAGGGTTTGAAGTAGAACTATTAATCGATTATAGCATCAGAAGTATCACCACTTTTTTGAGTTTTGAGGAGTGGAAACTCTTTATTTCATAGGATTTTTGTTTATTATTAACTCTTCCTAAAAAATCCCCTAGGAGGGGATAAAATACCTGTTATTATCAAAGATGCCCCTGGAGGGGATAATAAATGTGATATGTTAAATTAGATAAACTTAAGTAAAAAATATTAAAAATATCTTGTTGAATAATACTTTGTTTGCTAAAGTCACAATGCTTTACCCAGAAAAATTTGGGACAAATTTATTTTTCGGCGTTGCTGAAAAAATTAGAATCAGCCAAAAATGGGCTGTGTTTTGTACTGCCATATTTCTAGTGTCAGTGCCAGTCTTTTTTCAAGCTCCAATGGTACGTCAACTACCTTGGTTAAGTTTGGCTATGACAGGCTTTTGGTTATGGCTAAGTTTAAAACTACTTAAAGATAGAGATACCCATATATGGGGCGATCTATTATTGGGATTTACTTGGAGTTGGTTCACAGGATCAATATACTGGGGTTGGCTACGACAGGAACCACTCCTCCATTTACCAGTTGAGGCGATATGTGTACCTTTTGCTTTATGGTGTTTGGCGCACAAAAGAGAAATGATAGGTAACTGTTTTTACCTTGGTTCTCTACTAGGTACAGCAGTTACAGATGGATACTTCTACATAACTGGTCTTATTCCTTATTGGCGACGATTAATGATAGTTGAACCAGATATGGCCTTAGAAGTATTCCAAGATGCTTTAACTCAAGTACGTACTTCCTGGGGAATAATTTGGATATTTGTTTTGGTGGGAATTCTATTGCTTTTTGGTCTTGTACCTTTGCAATCAAGCAAGTTATACTTTTGGACCTTTGGAGCAGCAGTATTAAGTACAATTTTAGTGGACAGTCTATTTCTATTAGCTGCTTGTTTAGCCTAATACTAAGTAATATAGTCAGAGGGGGTGCAGTAGAAGAAGAAATTGGTAATAATCCTCTAGAAACCTATGCTATTTTAGGGACAATCAGTTGATTAGTGATATATTAATGCTGACCAAAAGAGAATTCACACAAGTTTAGAGCTTGTGTTACCATGAGTGCCACTGTCGTGACTTTGCAACCTCCTCATATGATCCTTCGTACCGAAGCAGGCGATCGCTACCTACCTCTAGTAGGAAATAATTGTTGGACTATTGGTAGAGGTAGAGATAACACTTTTGTCCTGACTGATAGATGGATATCCCGCAACCATGCCATGATACAACAGATGGACAAAGGAGATTTTTATCTGATTGACTTAGGCAGTCGTAATGGTTCTTTTGTAAATAGTCGTCGTGTGAGTATTCCTGTAATTTTAAAGGATTCTGATCGCTTAGTATTTGGTCAAACAGAACTACAATTTAATTGTCCAGACATAGTAATGGACAAACAGTCGGGTATAGATGGTGATTCTCAAGATTTTACAGCTACCTTGCATGTTCGTCGCCTAATATCAGTGATGGTAATGGATATCCGAGATTTTACAGTACTGACTAGAAAACTGGACGAGAGAGTATTGTCTGAAGTTATTGGTAGTTGGTTTCGGCAGGCAGGGGATATTATCAGGAAGAATGGAAGTTGGGTGGATAAATATATTGGTGATGCGATTATGGCAGTTTGGTTTCATGGAGCTGAGGGAGTTAGTAGTGCAGAAATGATTCGTATTTTTCAAGCTCTCAAAGATTTATATGAAGTAACAAGAGAACTAAGTAAAATCTACCCTTTACCGTTTCCTTTAAGAGTAGGAGCAGGAATAAATACAGGTTATGCAATGGTGAGTAATGCTGGTAGTAGTGAACGCTCGGATTATACTGCTTTGGGAGATACTGTAAATGCAGCATTTCGCCTAGAATCATCTACTAAAGAAATTGGTATGGATATTGCTTTGGGAGAAGGTACTTATCAGTATATTTGCGATTTAGAAAATGTGCATCAAATATTTAAGCAGTATCAAGTAAATCTGAAAGGCTATGATAGTTCAACTATTACTTATGGTGGTACTTTTAATAATCTCAATACTTTTTTGGGCAAAAAATTGTTCTCTGCAAAAAATCAAAATTTGTTTTAGATCAAATCAACTATAACTTTTTACAGATCGTAACTACATGGTTTTTCAATCCGTATAAGTAAGTCGGTGAAAAAAAAACCAAAGTATGTAAAGAAATTTTAAGCAGTTTGATTTGAGTAAAATTTAAAACGTTCTGTATTGTAGTTTCCCTTTTCTTTTTCTGCCCTAGCTTGAATACCGTCAATTACTGCATAAGCAAGATCTAACTCGTCATCAAACATTTGAGCTGATCATTCATCTTTTTTGAGATGCTTCCATTCCAGCTCAATTGGGTTTATTTCTGAGCAATACTTAGGTAAAAAGAATATATACAAGCCCAGGCTTTCCCATTTTGACCATAATTCCTGTACCTCTCGACATCGATGTATTGGTCCGTTATCCTGAATAATTATCCTAATACGCCCAGTTTTTGAAGTTTCTTCAGCTTCATGTTCCATGATTTTGATGTCAGAGTTGCGGTCAACACCCCCTATGACTAAACCGTAAACAAAACTGATTAAAGGTTGAAGAAAGCCAATAATGCTTAGTCTACGACCACGACGTTTTGTTTGCTCTAGGCGTTTTTGTTCCCCTTTAAAGTAGTAGGTATAACTTGGTTCACTCCACATACAAAACCCAGACTCGTCTAAGTACTTGAGGTCTATTTCTCCTGTGGCCGCAGCCAATTGCAGCATATCTAAGTCCGCTTGCTTTATTTGTTTGACTCTTGGATCTTGTTTGTATTTATGACTTTTTCTGGCCCGCTTCCAAATGACCCCCTTTTTTTGAGTATCCGACTTAATCTATCAGGACTCAATTTAATTGCGCGATCGCTTTCTAATTTCTCTGCTAACTGATGACTGTTGTATGTGCGTGGCTCCTGGGTGAGGCATTGTTCCAAAAATTCCATATCACCTTCAGTCCACCTCCGTTTTCAACCCCGACCTTGGGAGTCCCAAAGCCCTTTTACGCCTAATTTTTGCCATTTGTGTCAAACCTCTGTGACTGTTTGTTTAGCCCAATGAAAATGAGCTGCTATTTTTTCTACATACCACCCATGTGCATTTAATCTAATCACTTCTGCCCGGTCTTTGACTTTCTGTGGTACATCCGCTGTTCTCAACTTCAGCAGACTTTGGTCTTGCTCAGGAGTGAGAAATACCCTTAAACGAGCCCCCATGTGTAAATTTCCTCACTCATTATAGATATATTATTCATATTTACTTATCTTTACATAGTTTGGTTTATTTATACCAACTTACTTAGTTACGATCTGTCAAGCAAAAGCTTAGATTGTAGATGTGCCAAGTGTATAAACTCAAGAAAAAACTTTGTATAGCGCTGTGCGCAGGCAACAGCTCCGGAAAGCAACAGCTCCGGAAGGGGGAATAAAAAGCTGATAATATAAGACTTTTAGCTATTGGACACCTCCTGTGATTTGTAAATATGCCAGCGCACATTGCTATAGTTTAATATCCCATGAGACTTCTGACGATGGGACATATTAGCTGATCGTTAACATCAAAAGGCTTGGAATTAACTTCAATACAGCATGATAAGATAACTGAGAGAAAAAGCAAAAGTAGCTGTATGGTACACTCAACCTTCTATAACAATGGTGATTTAGCTGCTGCAAAAGTAATTGAAAATAGAGGGTTAATAACTGTAGGGCGCACTGTCAAAGAAAAGCGCACCGCTTGCGAGTCAACGGTTTCTGATGCGTAAAGACGGAGCAAGAAAGTTTGTGGAGATGGTAGTAGCGGGAGTACCACTCAACTTGTTTGATTTGTTACCTACTCCGAGAATCTGTGTTTCGCTCCGCGACATTAAATGCGTAGCGTTGCGTCAGCAAAACAAGAATACCCCGTTATAATCTTTGATTTAACGGCGGGAGTGTCAAAAAAAAGGTTAGTTTAAGCTGTAGAACCTGATAAGGTATAGTGAATATGGCTTAATAGTCTATGACTAAATTTGTCTTGTTGGACAAAAACATATCTCCCAAAGTTTCTATAGGATTAGAGGAAGGAAGAGATAATTTGCGAGACGTTTAAGCAGTGGAAACCGACAAGTAGAAAAATTATTTTCATAGACTTTCTGAGTCTGGAGAATAGTAAACTGTATCATGCAGTCGTTACTTGATTAACCCACTAACAATTAAGTAAACTGTTTAAATTTCTACAGTTTAATTTTTACCGTTAGGTACTTAAAAAACTGTGTATATCAATAAAGATGAGGAGAAATAGAATAATGAAACAAATAGGCTTACTGCTAGCAATATTAGGGTTATGTCTAGGTTGTGTAGGATTAATGCCATACCATCAAGCTTATGCAGGTAACTTAAGTTTAACTGTATGGCCTTCAACGTCAATTCTAGCAGTAGAATCTGGAAGAGTTAACAAGGCAGACAGAAAATTAGGAGAGATTGGAGAGAAGCTCGATCTTAACAATAGTCCTTTACGAAGCTTTCGGAAATACCGGGGAATGTTCCCAACTATAGCTGCGAAGATAGTAGATAATGCTCCTTACAAAAAAGTAGAGGATGTACTAGAAATTCCCGATCTAACTGAAAGACAGAAAAAGCTTTTACAAGCTAACCTTGAAAATTTTACAGTGACTCCACCTGCTGATGTATATATTGAAGGTGACTATAGATTGAATACTGGTTCATACGACTAAGATTGGCATAAATTAAACTTTCAGATATTAGTCAATTTTCAATGCTGCTATTTAATACTTGAGTACTTAATAAAATCTTGGGAATTACCAATTGATTGTTGAAGTTAAGTATTAGAAACTCTACGGGTTAAAACCGTATTTATTCTACTTGTGTCGGTGTTGGGAAATCAAAGAAGTTTAAATTAGGTGAATTTATATCTAATTTAAGCTTCTTATTAAGTTGAAGGTGATACATAATGTCCTACAATTATACAGCAAAATCATTACTGAAGTAGATAGGATAGATAATCATGCTTATAATAAAAACACAGGGTTCGCTGATCATCTGCTATACAAACAGCGATTCCAAATGCGAATTGAAGATCCCCAAGGAGTTGAGCTATGGGTAACATCAGGAGTATGTCAATTGCTTCAAGTTTCTAGAGTTTAGTTTTCACATTCAACAATTAATAATTAACAATTAACAGTTATCTCTTCTTAAAAAGAAATATCAATGACTTTTCTCCTTAAAATTTAAAAGGATAGACTTCAAAGCTGAAATTATTAATTTTTCGGTAAACTAATATTAGTTTTGATAAAATGCCTGATATACTTATTAACCTCAGCGATTAGTTCTTAAATTTATTGTTTTCAGACTAACTGATATTATCGATGCGTTTTAGAGATAAATTGAAAAAATTACGACATGAATTATTAAACTTAATTAACCCTAAAGTTTTAATCACGACCAGAAATAAACATAGTAGATTAACCCTATAGATAGCTATTTAGTATTTAAATGAAAAAGAGGTAATATTAGAGCTGATTTATCAAGTAAATATTAAGAGGCTGAATTCCTTGGAAGACAAGGGTTTTGGGAGTTATAGCCCAAGATGCCGAAATCCCTGAAAGTTAGATTACATAAAGATTTTAGCTAAGTTTACAAATCAGCTCTTAGAACGCCCCTCCACCTTTTTTACTGTCTCCAGATGTACCATTATTGTCTGGTGTATATTTTGCAAGAATAGATGATTTTAAAAAATAGGTATCAACATCTGTGTAAGTCTGATTAGAGCTATAGTAATTAATACCAATACTGGTTCCCACTGGTACAATATGGTCTTCTAATTTAAAAGTTTGATTAATTGTGTTGCGAATTTTGTCAGCCACTCTGGAAGCTCCTATTTGTCCTGGAATACCTGGTAAAATCACAGTAAACTCATCACCTCCAAGTCGGGAAACTGTATCACTTCCTCTTCAGCACCCTGGCAATCTTTGTGCTACTAATTTTAATAATAAGTCTCCTATATGATGACCCAGGGTATCATTAACAGCTTTAAATCCGTTGAGGTCTAGAAATAGTAGACCAACCATTTGTTCATTCACATTTGCCCACTCAATAGCTTGACTTAAACCCTCATAAAATTGCTTACGATTAGGTAATCCTCTGAGGGGATCGTGATTAGCTTGATGATGTAAAGAATCTCCTAAAAGCTTTAGTTTATCATTATCAATCTTTAGTCTTGTTGCTGTTTCCTTCAGGTTTTCCTCCATTTTTTTTCATTCGGTAATATCTCTAATTAGGGTTTGCTGAAAAAGTATGAGTGGTAGGGGTAGGAGACAGGAGACAGGAGACAGGAGACAGGAGACAGGAGAAATTGGAATTTATAGGAGGTAGGAGCGGGCGTTTTGTAAGAATGATTTTTCTGCCCAACTATGCGCCTAAAATACGCTCCATGCATGAGCATAAAGAGGTGAAAAATTTGCACTGCAATTCGACTCCAAAAATTCTTTAGTCTTTATATGTCAATGCTTTTAGATTTAATCAGCAAGCCCTAATTACTCCTACTAAAAATAGATTTCCTGTGGCATCTTGATGAAGAGTTCTTTTCGTAGCAACTATGTGAGTAATTCCACGGTAATCTGTACAATATTCTTCATTTTCTTGCTGTTGATTAGTTTGAAATACTAACTCATCTTGTTACCAAAATATATTAGCTTCATTTTGAGCAAATAATTCGTAATCTGTTTTGATGAGTATATCGTCTACAGAATAACCGAGAAATTTACCATAAGCTTCATTCAAAACAATGCGACGATGATATTTATCCTTGACAAATATAGGGTCAGGAATTGCATTAATAACTGACTGTAGAAATCACATCTTAACTACATTAAGTCGGAACATTTTATTAGTGTCTAGATTCACGGCAAAAGGTAAATCTTTATCATCATTAAATATCAATATAAATATAGGTCAAAAAACTCCATAGGTTGAGCACACCAAATATTTCAGTATAGAGACTAATTAAGACTTCTGAATCATGATCATTAAGGCCAACTATTGTGGTACATATTTAATAAATCATCAAGTATATGATGTGGCTAATGTTTTCGCTCCTTCTCTTGTCACCCACACAAAGGCACAAAGTTAAAAATATTAACTTTTAACTGATAATTTGTAAGAGATGACTGATAATTTAATTATAGTGTCATAGACTCTTTAGTACACTTATGGTGGCGATCGCCACCATAACTTCACTTGACCACTGCTTTAATCCATAGGTTAGAGTTTCGGTGAACCATAATTTACATTTATATTTTTGATTCCTAATTTTTTAGAGGAGAAGGCCAATTTTTAGTTTCTTTTTGCCAATTTTCATTATCTTGTCTCTGATTCGATAAACTTCGCTGAGTAGCTTCCACAAACTGACTCACGCGAATAGGATCTATCGGTTGGTCTATTTGGCCATGTCGCTTCAGCGAGCTAGATACAATAACACCATCTACAGCTGGCATCAAGGTAGAAATATTGTTCCAGTTAGCGCCACTGCCGATAAATATAGGTGTATCTGATGCTGCTGCACTAGCTAATTTTAAATCTTCCAAGGTAGGGGGACTTCCAGTAGTCCAACCGGAGAGAATTATTCCATCAGCTAGACCACGTTCAATTGTTTCTTGGACAACTGTAGTTAAATTGGGTTCACCCAATGGTTGGGCGTGTTTGACTAGAACATCTGCAAAGATTTTGACATCACTACCCAATTCTCGACGATAGCGTAAAAGTTGATGTGCTTTTCCTTCAATTAACCCTTGATCCGTAGACATAACTCCAGTTAGGACATTAACACGAATAAATTGGGCCTGCACACAGGAAGCGATCGCCATCGCACTTTGGCCATCATTACGCAAAACGTTGATTCCAATTGGTAGGGAAACCAAGTTCATAATCTTTTGTACTAATAATGTCATGGCACTAACTACGGCCGGGTCAACTTGGTCTTTGACAAAAGGAGCATCAAAAAAGTTTTCTACGATAATGCCATCTACACCACCTGATGCAAGGGCTGTGGCTTCTCTTTCTGCTCTACTAATAATAGCTTGGAGGTCGCCTCCCCAACGGGGTGAGGTTGGCAGAGGCTGTAAATGTACTACCCCAATGATTGGATGTCTGGTTTTAAATATTTGCTTTAAGTCCACGGGTTTACCTGAAACCACGGTTATTTGGCAATAACATAACAGAATTTACATGAGAAATTATGGCCTAGAATATATCTATTATCTAGACTCTGCTACTATATTGTCAATTTTTGGTCATCATCATTTTAAAGCTTTATCTGCAATGGTATCTCTGGAAGGTATGTATGAGTATTTGTAGGGTGGTTTGGTAGGCTAATTTTACAGAACTTAGAGGATAGGTTTTAGGGGCTGGGGGTTAGGGTGAAAATAAGATAAAAATGTGCCTTCTCGCTTCATTTTCAGATTCTTTGTTTTAGCGTTTATTTATGTCCACTTACTAACTTAAAGAGAACTTACGAATTTTTCAGTTGTTAACATTATGAATAATCTGGCAATATAGTTTTTTTGCATAAGTACCATAAAAATTTGATTTTTATGTATGATTTTTTAGTATTGATGATGTTTATACTTGAAATCTGATTAAATACTATCAACAGTCAAAAATTGCTAAGATGACTCCCGCTATAATCTGTGATTTAGCTATGAGAGTTTTAATAAATTAAATGCTTAGATTTGAGGGTTATTTTGATGAGGCATTGTGAGCTATAATTTATTCAATATGGGAAAGATAGATATAGCAATATGATTTAAGTGGTGAGATATTGAATACTTTTAGGGAACAGGAAACACCGGTTATGGGAGCAGAGAAGAAGAAAAAAATGAATACATAAGAATAAGATAAATGCTATATTGTATCCTTTTAAGGAATATCTAAATTCTCACATCTGATTCGGTGATTGCTATATCCATAATAAATTTAATTTTAGTTGTAATTTTTGTGGATTTTGGAACTTATAGGAGATTTTATTAGCAGAAATTTAAGCAATTTTTACTTGATTTTATTCATTATTTATTGAGTTAAAATATTTATAATTAGTAAATAATAATGTATGTAATTTATCAGCTCTGATTTATCTGGTAAATATTAAGATGATAAATGCTTTACAGTGTAAGGATTTTGCACTATAATATGCCTTTGGAGGCATAATTTTCTACAAACCTTACTAGAAATAGGTTTAAACTCACTTGATAAATTAGCTCTTTAAAAAAAATATTTATTAGCCTCAAGACTACAGACTAAATCATTGAAAATCAAATTGATTAATTAATTTAATTTAGATTAGTGAAAATTCTACTTATAATTTCAGCACTTATACTTGGGTTATTGGGGATCTTGGAAATAGGACTCCGAGTTATAGTGGGTTTTGGTAATCCTCTAACTTATATTGCAGATAATCAAATTGGTTATCTCTTAACACCAAATCAAAATGTTAGTCGCTTTGGAAATCGCATCAAAATCAATCAGTATTCTATGCGGTCAAAACCAATAGAAGAGTCAAAAGAAAATAATACATTGAGAATATTTCTCGTAGGAGATTCTGTAGCTAATGGTAATTGGTGGACTGACCAAAATAACACAGTTTCCGCAATTATAGAGAATTCTTTAAGTGAAAAATTAGGTAAAGATAAAATTGTTGAAGTTCTTAATGCTTCAGCTAATTCTTGGGGTCCGAGAAATGAATTGGCTTATTTAGAAAAGTTCGGTTTGTTTAATTCTCAAATAGTAATATTACTAATTAATACCGATGATTTATTTGCCAAAGCACCTAGTTCATCAGTGGTAGGAGTAGACCGGAATTATCCAGATAAAAAACCTCCTTCAGCTATTGCAGAATTGATAAATCGTTATTTTTTTAAGGCTCCAAAAGTTCCTGAAATTAAAGAAGAAGGCGACCGGGTTGGTTTTAATTTAGTAGCAATTAAAAAAATTTATGAATTGGCTAATTTAAACAATGCTAAATTCATTCTAGCAATGACTCCTTTACTACGGGAAGTAGGTGAACCTGGACCCCGTGATTATGAAATTAAAACTCGTAAACGTTTAGAAAAATTTACTCAGGCAGAGAATATTTTATATCTAGATTTACGACCTATCTTTAAATCTGTCTCAGAACCAGATAGTTTATATCGAGACCATATTCATTTAAGTCCTGAAGGTAATCTAGTTATTAGTGAAGTAATTAGTAAATCAATTCTAGAGCAGAATCAACTATAAAAATCTGTACAGAATTTGTCAGAAACTCAACACTGTAAATCATAAAGTCAGAAACTATTACCACTTTTCCCTAACCAGGAACTACTACATACTAAAAAAATAGTTTAGAGCAAAATTTTTGGAGTAATTATGTCTAACGAAATAGAATATAAAGAGATAAATAAATCTACTATTTCCTCTGATGAATCTTTCTCATCACAACAAAATTCAAGAGAGTTAGAATTATCAGAAAGAGTGGCTCGACTAGAAGAAAAATTAGACCAAGCACTAATGTTAATTTCTGATATTTACCGCTATGGCAAATTGAGAGATTTACTATCCGCAGGAAAATGGAAAGAAGCAGACCAAGAAACTGCAAAAGTCATGTTAGAAATATCTGGTCAAACTGACAAAGAAAAACTGACTCCTGATGATGTTATCAAATTTCCATGTAGCGTAATAAATTTAATAGATCAGCTCTGGACGAATTATAGTAAAGGTCATTTTGGCTTTAGTATACAAAAGAAAATTTATGAAAGTATGGGAGGAACTTATGATATTTCTAATATAGATATGAAACTTTTGAATAAGACTTGTGAACGACTGGGATTGCAGTTAAACAATAAATGGATACCTTATGAAAACCTTAATTTTAGTCTAGAAGCACCTAAAGGTTGTTTTCCTGTTGCTTGGTGGGATTCTCCTTATGGGGCTAAACTAGCAGTATACTTTTTAGCTCGCCTTAATTCCTGTAAAATTAATTGAATTTTTATGAATTTTTTTACTGTTAATAGTTGAAAAATAGTCAAAATTATGCTAGAAAAAAATTATATATACAAATTAATTTTATTTTAATTTCAATTATGGGGGTTAGTTAGTAATGGAAGAAAAAACAATTAATTTAAAGCTAGTAATATTTTCTGGCTTGATGATGGCTGTAATTGGCTCAGTAATTGGATTAGCTGCTGCAGAGATGAGTAAAAGTCGTTATCAATGTTGTAATTTTACAAGAATAGATAAAGGTTATAGCAGTGCAAAAGCACCTCGTGCTTATGCAACAATAGGTGCAATTATGGGATTTGTTATAGGGTCAATTCAAGAAACTGTAAGATCTCTGAAACCAGAAGATGAATAGTAAGCATTTCCTCCGGAATGCTGCGCAAACAGCTATCAGCTTTATTACCTTTAGTGAACAACTAAAACTCGTCGTTCTTGTGCTTCAATTCTCTGGTTAAAAATGTAGTAGAGCTTAAGCGAATGCTTGCTTGATTCATTAAAAATATCAGAGCTAACTGCTAATAGCTAAATGCTGAGGATGAGCAAGATTAAAAAAGTCAATATCTTGAATTATTTAAGAGCAATAAATGTAGTAGAAAAATATTAATTCTCAACTTTGGAAATTGTCTCAGTGGATAAAGAATTTTGCCAAGGGTCTAAAATATCTTTAAATAATGTTTCCTCTATCCAAGTTTTAGCTACTACTGTTAAAGGTAAAGCTAAAATTAGACCTAAAATTCCAAAAAATGTAGTGAAGAAAATTTGAGATGCTAGAGTAACAGCAGGTAAAAGAGAGACTTGTTTTGCCATAACAGTTGGACTTAACCAGTAACTTTCAAGATTCTGAATAATAATATATAAAATTCCTACCGCAGCTATTTTCCAAGGAGCATCTAAAAGAGCAATCATTATGGGAAAAACTACACTCATAGTCGGACCAATATTAGGAATAAAATTGAGTAAACCTGCCAGTAAAGCATGAGTCAGAACTAAATCAATTTGTAATATTAATAAACCAATACCACTGCAGGTCGCCACAAAAAGAGAGTTAATTACTATTCCACCAAACCAATTGCCTAAAGCTACCTCGCACTTTGATAGAATTTCATCTGCACGTCGCCGATAAAAAGAAGGAAATAAAAGTAATCCTACTCTTCGATAAGCTTGAGTATTAACTAAAAACATTATTGTTAATACAAATACGAAAAGTACCTGCAAGAATACTATAAAAGTATTAGAAAAAATCTTAAAAAAGTTGCTAAATAACTGAGTACCGAATGTTTGTGTTTGTACTAGCATATCAGTAGCAGTGGGTGGTGCTGGAAATAAATCGGGTCTTTGTCGATATAACTGTACAAGTTGAGAGCGAACTTCTGTAAATACATCAGGTATCAAGGCAACTAATTTTTCAAACTGGGTAATAAAAGGCGGTACAACTAGCAACAAAAATAGAAGCATAATTAATGTGGCTAAACTTAAAGTAGCAATTACAGCTAAGTTTCTTTTAATTCCCCATCTATAAAATTTCTGTACTAATCTATTCAAGGCAGTTGCTAAAACTATTGCAGCAAATACTAATAGTACAAGTTGTCTAATTTCCCAAAGGATATATAAGGAAATAAGTAAACTAAAAAAGCCTAACCATTGACCAAAATTCATATTTTTTTGTTTTGGAGTTGTTGGAGTTACGACTACTGTAACAATTTCAAGTTGAGGAATAAACCATTAAATTTTCTCCGTTGTTTGCTTTCCCCTTTTGTCTTCCAAATAAGTCTCTCAACTGTAAGCATTCAGCTATCAGCAGTCAGCTATCAGCAATTAGTAATAAATAATTACTTCTCAGATTTGCTCCTGAGACTTTGGCATTCAAGAATTAAGAATTAAGAATGCGCGAATTTAGAATTACCTCTCCTTGAAAAGAAGAGGATTGACGAACAGGAAAATTTTTATTTATTATCCCCGATCAAGGGGAGGCTTTAAACTACAATATTTCGGTAACTTTTTATTCTTTCTCAATTAAATATTGCTTTTAGTGAGCGATAAAAGCAATATTTAATTGAGAAACGAAAAATATTGTTACAAAAGTCAGCTCCAAAGTCTATATTTATCTAAACCTCGTCCTTAAACACAGGGTATTAGCGCTCATAGCTGATGGCTAATAGCTGAATGCTTACCTAAAATCTTATGGCTATATTAACAGAATATTTATAATTAACAGCCCTGTGTAAGAATAGAGTGGTTAGATTCAGAATAGTTGATCGATACTTTCAAACTTATCTCTAAATAGTAAATATTTTGATAATTTTCTTAACTTCCCACCCTGACATCAATTCTCAAAAGTCTTGCCATACCATTCTATAAGGTCTAAAGCCTTTCCTTTTAAGGAGGAAAAAGAAAAAAATAATTTTGGTTAATCCTCTCCTTAAAAGAAGAGGTAATTATTAATTATTAATTATTGAATCCCACCCTTTTGTCATACTAATTTTGAGGTGTAATCTAGATGAATTTATCAAAAAATCAAGTCTTATCATTGTCAATAATTTTACTTTCTTTCACAGTAAATGGATGTACTATCTCGAATAAAAAATTACCACCATCTCCTGAAGTAACTCAAGAGCAGCAACAAAAAGCATTAACTCCTGAAGAAATACACGAAAAAGTTTTAACAATTGACAGTCATATTGATTGGCCTTATCGTCAATTTTTAGATCCTGATTTTCAACCTAATATTAGACATCTACCAGGAAAACTAGGAAGTGGTCAATGGGATATTGTTAGGATGCAAGAAGGTGGATTAGATGCTGTCTTTATGTCAATATTTACTCCTCAAAAGGAACGCGATCGCCAAGGGCATGAACAGGCAAAAGCAAAAGCCATTAAAATGATTGAAATAACAAAAAAGATGGCAGAAGAAAATTCAGATAAAGTTGAAATTGCCTTAAATCCAGAGGATGCTGAACGCCTGGATAAAATGGGGAAAATAGCAATATTTATGGGTATTGAAAATGGCTATCCAATTGGTAAAGATATTAGTAATGTGAAATTTTTCTACGACCAAGGTATTAGATATATAACAATAACTCATTCCAAAAACAATGAACTAGCGGATTCTTCTACCGATAAAAAACAAGAATGGAATGGGTTAAGTGACCTGGGAGAAAAAGTTGTCAAAGAAATGAATAGTTTGGGTATCATGGTCGATATTTCTCACGTCCATGATGATACATTTTGGGATGTAATTAAGTTAACAAAAGCACCAGTCATCGCATCTCATTCTAGTGCTAGACAACTAGAAAATCATCCTCGCAATATGAGTGATGAAATGCTAAAAGCTGTTAAAGAGAATGGTGGGGTTGTACAAGTTTGTATTTTTGATACCTATATAAAAAAACTACCCCAGACAGCAGAAAGAGAAAAAGCAATGAAAACAATTGCCAAAGAAATAACTGCTTATTGGCAAGGAAAACTGAGTCAAGTAGAAATAGAAAAATTTAGAGAAAAATATGATCTAATTAATGATAAATATCCCAAAAATCAACCCACTGTTACTGATGTAGTAGACCATATAGATTATATGGTAAAAGTTATGGGTATTAATCATGTTGGCATTGGTTCAGATTTAGATGGCGGTGGTGGAGTTAGAGGAATGAATGATGTTTCAGAAATGCCAAATATTACAAAAGAATTAGTAGCACGGGGATATACTGAAGAGGATATTCAAAAAATTTGGGGTGGAAATTTAATGCGAGTTTTTAGTGAAGCGCAAAAAGTAGCGAGAGAAATTCAGAACCAAGAAATATCAGGAAAATAACTTTGTAAAATGATTGACTCAGAATTTTTCCAACTATGATTGAGCTTTTCTTTTCGGTTGTATCTGCTGTTTTTCCAGTAGGGTGTATAGTTTTAATTGGTTTTATATTTGGCAAAAATTTTTCCATTGATGAACCGACACTTTCCAAACTGGCTTTGTATGTTTTATTTCCGGCATTATTAACCGATATAATGTATCGGACTACTCTTAGTATTGAGTCAGCAACAGGAATATTTATAGCCTTTGGATTAACCTATCTTTTACTCTGTTTAATATCTTGGGGAATAGGAAGAAGATTAGGTTTTTCGGAGTCTCTACAAAAAAGTTTATTGGCGACTACAGCTTTACCTAATTCTGGAAATATGGGGTTACCTGTAACTTTATTTGCATTAGGAGAAGCGGGGTTAGAAAGAGCAGTAATTTATTTAATATCATGGAATATAATTGTGATGAGTACAATGCCTGCTATCCTCAAAGGGGGAGGGTTTCGGTCTGGTATTATTTTTACTTTTAAATTACCCATAATTTGGGGAATGATTTTAGGTGTAATTCTTAACTCATTTAATATTGAATTACCTCTAAAACTTGATGATGGTTTACATCTTTTGAGAGAAGCTACAATTCCAGTTGCTTTATTATTGATGGGAATACAAATATCTAAGAATCGTTTTCAACCAGGTACTTATGACTTAGGTGCTAGTTTAATCCGTTTGTTAGGAGGAGCATTTGTTGCTTATTTAGTTGGTAAAATTCTGAATTTAGAAATGCTTGATTTACAAGTATTAGTCTTACAAAGTTCGATGCCAAGTGCTTTAACTTCTTTTTTAATAGTTAATGAATTTGGTGGGGATGCGACAAGAACTTCTAAGATTGTAGTAGTATCAACGCTCTTATCTTTTTTAACTTTGCCTATAGTATTATGGGCTATTGGTGCAACATCTTGATGTGTAAGCATTCAGCTGTCAGCTATCAGCTATCAGCTATTAATTTATTGCTTTTATATCAGAAATTAGTGCTGAATGCTGACATAAATTAATTGCTAAAATCTAGAATGAAATGACCCTGAGTGAAGTAGAACAATCTGTAAGCATTCAGCTCTTAGCAGTGAGCACTTCCCTGCGGGATGCTACGCAAACAGCAAATAATTAATAATTCCTTATAAGCTTAAAAGTTGCGTAATTTGACAGTAAGTTTTAACTCTATCCAAATTTATCAATTACTTTTATCTTCTCCTATCATCAATAGCTGATAGCTAATAGCTGACTGCTGAATACTTACAACCATCTTGATGTATATTTCTCTAATTTAATTGAACATTCCTAGCAGATATTATCAAGTAATTATCTATTAAGTTACGTTTAAGTCGATTTCCATTATTTTTTCTATGCCCTTAATAATTTGAGTTGAATTTTCTTCAATTTCATTCAGCTCATTGAGCTTATTATTCCAATTATTAAGCTGTTCTTCTTGTTTTTTCCGTTTTTCGTTAAATATCAATTTTTTGTCCGAACAAAAAATTGATATTTAACCTGTTGAAATTATTTATTTATAGCTAATTATAAATCTTTTTGGATACTGTTAAATAATTCGATAATCTTTTCCTTATTTTGAATTTTTTGTTTTTCTTGGTTCATTTATTTGACGTTTTTTACCAATCCATTTACTAGAAACAATCCCATTAATAATTCATCAAAAAATTGTGCAAAGTTTCCAATTATTTGAGCTGCCTCAATATGCTGACCAAGCTCTAAATCAAAAAATGTTATTCGCTCATCAAGATTTTCAATGAGTTTATGTAGCTCACTCCCTTCAATTTGCTCTTTTGATAGGAATAAAGATTTAGAAGCTATAACTTCTTTTTGAGCTTCTTCAACTAAAATATATCGTTAGTATTGCCAAGATTGTACTATATCTACTAGACCTCTCCGAAAATTAATCTCAAATGTTCAAATTTACTAGGCAAAAACTTAGTTTCTAGAAATTTCTAGTGTAAAAATCTTCATTTTGCCTAAGTCCTTTTAAAATTAGATTAATTAAAATTATATAGTTGCTCTATTAGAGTTTCCTTAATTTTTATATTAGCTGTGAGTAAATAGAATTATGAATTCTAGAAGTTTTCATTTAGGTAGACCAAAGAAACTCTTGCTTAAAGGTAGAAGGTAGGAATTAAAAAGCAGAAGTTATGTATTTCATTAAAGTGAAAAGCGCTATAAGTTAAAGAAAATTTTAACCCTTAATATTCTGTCTCTCAAGAAGGATTTAAATTACTAAATACCTGACTCAGATTTTAGTCTAATTTTTTGTTTGACAATCACTCTCTTCCTAACTTTGACAAAATTTGGCATAATTTTTCAGTAAACTGATCAAAAATTAAGACAGGTGAATATATCCCCTGTCTTAACAATTTTTGGTTCCCAACGTTGACGTTTTTCATGTCACGGAACTAAACAGAATCTACGCGACTTGAGTCCGTGGAGTGTCAGTTATTATCCATTCTAAAGCCTGGTCTTTTTCTGACCAGGAAAAACATTTTGCCTCTATATGAGTCATATTGCTAAAAATTTTATTACTAGCAATAGTCAATTTATTTACCCAAGCTGCGTCACATACAACTGCTTTTTTATCAAAATATTTCAGATGTCCTAGACCAAATTTTAAATCTTCCCATAAAGCTTCCACAGATATTCCTTGAAAACTTTTAACTTCAACATAAACTCGTAATTTAGGTTGAGATTTTAATCTTTCCCCCACTAAATTTTTTATTTTTTCAATGTCACTTATTTCAATTTTGCCATCAATACTAAGACCAATGATGTTCTGATTTGCTAGATGTATAATTTCCATCATAGTATTTTTCTCCTTCTGAGATACTTCTAATTTTAATCTGATATTTTTTGGTAGAGCTTCCCCAGATTTTTTATCCCTTGGTACAGTAATTATGATTTCTCTATTTCCTTGATTTTTCCCTATTAATTGAAGGGTATAAACCCATATATTGTTCCTGCATAAATTGACATACTCAGATTACTTAGTATATTGCTAAGTATTAAGTATTATTAGCTTTAACTAGCTATCAGCTATCAGCTATCATCCTAAAAATTTACGCAATTAGGTATCTGTTTGCGGAGCATTCCGGATCGAAACGCTTTTTAACTTTAAACTTGAAAGTAAAAGGCATCGACCTAATACTTACTCCTACCCTATAACCTAAATTTAACGCAAGTAGATTAAAACTGCCACCAAAGAAGTTTATTGGTTTACATTTATTAAAATAAGGGAGTATTTTTTTATCCCCTTGCTGAAGTATAGAATTTTTGGAAAGGCGAATCTTTGTTAGGAAAAGTTTTTATTTGTCAATCAAAACTGTTTGTAAAAATGCTTGCTTTTTATTCTCTCTGTAAACTGATGGAAGTGTTCAAGAATTTAGAATTAATAATTTAGAATTTAGAATTATTTCTTCTTATAAATAATATCATGTCCGGCTAATTAGTGATAAAAAATTTTCTCCTTCAACTCAAGTTCTTCTTCTTCCTTCTTCTTCCTTCTTCTTTCTTCCCTCCTGACTCGGTCCTTCCCCTCCTGGGAGGGGTTAGGGGTGGGTTGACTCCTGACTCCTCCGTCGTTATTTATTTATAACTGTTCAACCGGACATGATATAAGAGGATTGGATCAAAGGATTTTTTTTCTTCTCTTGGTCTGATGGATATGGCGAGGAGATCCGCTCTTGACAGAGCCGCTACTTCTTACAGAGGAGCTTTCCTATGGTCATGCTGCGCAAACGCTAACGCTAACACCATCCCACCCTTCGGGAAGCTGCGCTAACGACCGTTTTTTTCTCCATGAATGGAGAAGCTTTATACCTGAATTTTTCGGTAAAAAAAAATGGTTTGAGTTAGGTTAGTTAGGCAACGGAAAGTTTAAGCAAATATACAACTTTTTTTGTGAATAAGAAAAAACATTTACTGAGAATATAGGTAGTGGTGTATAAATAGTAATATCCTCAAAAAAGTCAAGTATTCAAGGAAAGACTATCTTTTTGAAAAGAATAATTTAGGTACTTTCTATTCCCTATTCCCTGTTCACTATTCGCCACCTCTACCCTAGTGCAGGATGGCGGAAATAACTAACCAGTTAAAAAAGGTTCAAAAGCTTGTACAATAACCTTTCTTCCCTTCTGCCTTCTGCCTCCTGCCTTCTGCCTTTTTGCACTAGATCGCTACATTTACAGGACTACCAAAATATCTAAGGTTTCTAGATGTACTTTGACTGATAACAAAGTTACGATTCAGGAGACTAACTGACGACTAAATAATTACAAGATATTAACTAAACTGTTGCTGATAAAAACGAGCATAAAGCATACCTTTTTCTAACAATTCTGAGTGAGTTCCTGATTCTAATATTTCACCATTTTCCATAACTAAAATTCGATTAGCACGACGTACAGTAGCTAGTCTATGAGCAATAATAAATACCGTTCTTCCTTGCATCAATCTTTCTAACGCTTCTTGTACTAAAAATTCAGATTCAGAGTCAAGAGAAGAAGTCGCTTCATCTAATATTAATATCTTCGGATTTTCTAGTATTGCACGAGCGATCGCTATTCTTTGTCTTTGCCCTCCAGATAAATTAATACCCCTTTCTCCTACCCAAGTTTGATAACCTTTTGAAAGCTTAGTAATAAACTGATGAGCATTAGCAACTTTAGCTGCCTTTTTTACTGCATCAATATTATAATTTAGCTGACCAAAAGCAATATTTTGCGAGATAGTTCCTGAAAATAAAATTACTTCTTGAGGTACAATTCCAATTTGTCTTCTCAGACTTGTAAGAGTAACATCCTTGATATTTATATCATCAATTAATATTTCCCCTGACTGAACATCATAAAATCTAGGTAACAAATTTGCCAGTGTAGTTTTACCTGCTCCAGAAGCTCCTACCAAAGCAATTATTTCTCCTGAATTTACCAACAAATTTAGATTCTTTAAAACCTTTTTTTCTGACTGATAATCAAAACATACATTTTTATATTCTACCTTTCCCACTACTGGAGGAAGAACAATAGCATCTAACTTTTCTGTAACTTGAGGTTGAATATTTAAAAGTTCAAAAATCCGGTCACAAGATGCTTCTCCTTGTTTAAACTCACTATAATTACTTGTTGTTAAAGAAATCGGATCGATTAACAAAGCCACACCTGTTAAATAACTAATAAAACCTTCTCCAGACAAGTTTCCTTCAGATATTTGCCACGCCCCCAAAAAAAACAAAAAAGCCACACTCATTGCTTCTAAAAAACCCACTACTACAAACTGGAGTGCTTTAACTTTTTCTGCCATATATTTTGCTTGTCGATTTTGTTCAGCTTCCACAGAAAATATAGCAATTTGATATTCCTCAGCAGCAAATGCTTGTACTATTCTAATACCATTAAATACCTCCGTTATTAAAGCTGATAAATTAGAAGTCCGATTTTGACTTTGGTGGGAAAAAGAAAGTAATAATTCTCCGAACCAACCTATTAATAATGCCATTAACGGTGCAACTACTAGAGTTACAACAGTTAATTGCCAGTTGAGATAAATCATGTAACCCAGCACAACTATCAACTGTAAAATACAAGGAACAAATTGGTGAAAAAATTTATTGACAACCTCTCCAGTACGGTCAATATCCTCTGTAAGTCGATAAGAAAGGTCTCCTGTTTTTGATTTTTCAAAGTAACTAATATTGAGTCTTTGTAAGTGAGAATAAACTTCTTTCCGCAAGTCTAAGGCAATAGTAAAAGCAGCTTTTGCCATGAAAGTATCTTGACCATACTGTACAGTTCCTTTGATCAGGAAAATAATAGCTGCAAGACCTGCTAGTTGAGCGATCGCCCCTACATCTCCCCTACCAATATGACCTGCCATTTCACCCAATAGCCATGCTAAAATCGGCCAGAAAATTGTAAAAGCCAATGTACAACCTAATGCTTTTACAATGGTAGGCCAATGTTCATAGATATAGGGTAAGAGCTTCCAATAATTGGATCTAGGTTTCAAGAAATCAAACTTAATACTGTTTTTCAAAATATGAGATTTCTATATTAATTATAAAAAAACTTGCTTTTAGTTGTTTAGTCATGATAGAACCATTTTAAGTCAAGTCTGAGGCAAAATTTGGTCTAGCATATAAGTCCATTTATTCTGTTATGTGTAGAGGCAAGCTAAGTTTTTTGATAATTTGACTTGAATAATGTATTTTTTGTGATATTCTAGATATGCCAACGTAAAGCTTCTTGCAAGGGTTTTGGCATACCCAGGTTCGTGTATCTAGCAAACCCCAAAAATAACTCTTACGTCCTATGTATGGCCTAGCTTCAGAGGCTTATCAAGATGTAACTGTTATGCGGGATTTCATTTAATTTAACTAAACAGAGGAATTCATGGAAATATTAGCATTTTCCCATTTAGCTTTCAACGAAGAAGACTCTACTAACAAAGAGTTTACTGCTTGTGTAGATTTCAAAAAGCTATCTAGTGTTGGAGCAATGGGTTTATTATCTGCTGCTACTTTAGCTGTAGGAATGAATGTAACTGCTGATTCTGCCTCCGCTTATTACGGTGGTGGTAGCTATGGTCGTTATGGTGGCTATGGTGCCTACGGTAGTTCTGGTCGTTATGGTAGCTATGGTCGTAGCTCTGGCCATTATTATAAGAAAGTTGTTAGTCGTTCCTACAGCCGTTCCTATGGTAGCTATGGTGGCTACGGTCGCTATGGTCGTTATGGTGGTTATGGTGGCTACGGTAGTAGTTACGGTGGTGGCTATGGTGGTGATTGCTACTAAGTTTTTAATCGCCTAAGAGTCCACAATTATCTGAAAATTGTGGACTTTTAAATTTTTTTGAATATTCTGCATAAATAATCTACCTAACATGGTAGCTTAGTAA
Source organism: Okeania sp. SIO1H4 (assembly GCF_010672695.1). NCBI lineage: Bacteria > Bacillati > Cyanobacteriota > Cyanophyceae > Oscillatoriales > Microcoleaceae > Okeania > Okeania sp. SIO1H4. The sequence goes on along the minus strand of NZ_JAAHGB010000039.1, from coordinate 37,903 downwards.
TGCAACCAGGGAAATCATCAGATTTCCTTGGTTGTTAACAGCCTAAATTAAGGCTCTACCAAAATTAAATTTCCTTTTTTTGAGTGTCGCACTGCAAAAGAAACCCAAAACGCTATAAGGCAAGTTGGTAAGGCACTTATAAAAAAAAGTTGTAAAACATTACTCATCAGAGGAGTTATGGAAACACTAGCATATTCCCATCTAGCTACTGCCGAAGAAAGTTCTATAGTTGAGCCTACCTTTGAAGGAGTGAACTGGAAAAAGTTCTCTACATTAGGTATGATGAGTCTTCTATCAGCTGCTACTATTCTAGGTGCTATTAGCGCGACTGCTAATTCTGCTGCTGCATGTCACTATAAGAACCCTTGCAGTGGTTATGGTCACGCTCGCCATTATGGCAAAGGTTATTATCGTCCCAAGTATCGTCATGCTTCTTATAAGGGACATCGCCGTCATCGTGGATATTATTTGAGCCATGGTAGTCGTGGACATCAAGTATCCAAGTTGCAACACCAATTAGGAATGATGGGCTATTTTCATCATCATCGTGCAACTGGCTATTTTGGGCCTAAGACTAAATATGCAGTTAAAGCATTCCAACGCGATCATGGCTTAAGGCCAGATGGAATTGTTGGACGTCACACTAGAGCAGCTTTAGGTTTCTATTAAAAATAAAATTTAGCTTCATTGCTAATGGTGATGAGGGTAAAAAATGAGTAGGTGGAGTTATCGCCAATTTTAAGTCTATGGAAAGAATAAGGTTACAGACTGCGGTCAGTGGTTCTCATGGAAACAGGGAGCTAACTCCACAGCTGCTCATATGCTTTTGGGTAAGTTTGGGTAAGTTTAGTAGAACGGTTACTCAAATAATAAAACATCAGAGCTTTTAACCTCAAAGCATTTCAAGATTAATAGTTAATTCCAGGAGCAATACTCCAAACCAATTGCTCCTGTTCATCTAAATATAAGTATCCCTAAAATACCCAATCTCATATATCAAAAGTATTTAGTTGTTTCACCCAGAAACTGTAATACTAACCAATAGAATCTTAACAGAAAGCTTGGAACCTAATATAAAGCTCTGAAAATGATTAAGGTTATTGATAATCTGGCTGATTGATAATTTGAGTATAAAGCCTCCTCCTAGAAAGCTCCTAGAAGAGAGAGTTGATGTTTACTCCAAAAATCGAAAGTGATCGAGGTATTTAACCGCTCTAAACACCTAGCTATCTAGCCAATAAACTGACCTTGAAAACTATAGTGAATTTTCATCAGCTAATATTCATAGTTTTTTGCCAAGGTGGAGAGGCAGTATATTTACCATAAAATAGACTAAATTTCCAAAAAGATTTCAGCCAATAGAGAATAATTTGCTTGAGATGTTGGAATAGTGTTTGGTATTGATTGACATGAAATGTAGGAGTTCTTAACATATTTCCTACTCCCCTATTTTATAAAGATAACTCTATATAATTATTGTAATCTCCTGACTAATCATTTAGGTTAGTCCTCTTAATTAAAGTTAATAAATAATAAATTAAAATTTAAAGAAAGCAGATTTTTCTCATTGAAGGTAAAATCTGGTTTTTAATTTACCGAAAAATTCAGTCTAAAGCCTTGCTCTTAAGCAGCCAATTTTATGTTATGGCAGGGAATAAGGAATAGTGAGAAAAATATTTCCCTGTCTAAGGTTCATTGTTAGTCTATGTCCTAACTAACTCATTCCTTGCTATAAGTGGACTAAATCTTGGCGTACCCTTGCGGAGCGCAAACCAAGAATCCTGCTTTCAGAAGAATCTCCTTATCTGACTACCAGAAAGTATATCAATTTCGTAGAACTAAAACAGGACAATGAGAATACCTGACAATTCGTTCAGCAACCGATCCTAGTAAAAATCGACCAAGACCACTATTTCCTTGGGAGGGAATGACAATCAACTCTGCTTTTTTTTCCTGAGCATAGTCCAAAATTTCTGAGCTAGGAGTTCCGATCGCCACACGAAAATTAACACCTTCATATTTAGCACCTTGAATCCGTTCGTGAAATACCTTTTCGATGTGCTGTTTGCGACTCTGGTCATCTACAGTATGCCACCTTACTCCTGGTTCAGCAGGATTAAGACGAGGTAATACATGAAGAATCCATAAATAAGAAGGATCTCGAATAAATTCTAGAGCTACATCGATCGCCTCAACAGATTCATCGGAAAAATCTATGGGCACAAGTACGGAATTTTTGGAAAATATATTCATTATATTTATGATGGATAAACTGAAGAATGTTATATAGCAGGGAACAGGCAACAGGCAACAGTGGGAAAAACATTGCCTAGTCTAAAACTCATCATTAGCATTGGACTTATACCATTTCTAAATAGTAATGCTATGTTTGATTACCATCTCCCCTACTCCCCTACTCCCTTACTCCCCTACTCTCCTACTCCCCACTTAGCAGGTCTTATCTCTCCTTGACTAAGACGACCCATATAATTTTGTAAATCCTTTGCTACTTGAGCGGATAAAAAATAGCCTCCCAAGATATTAGGAAAAGCCATCGAAATCAGAGTCGCATCACTAAAATCAATTACTGAAGAAGGGTTTGATACCGAACCAACAAAAGCAGCAACCAAAAACAAGATTTTGTAAATAATCAACCCTCTACCACCAGACAAATAATCCCAACAACGTTCGCCGTAGTAACTCCAAGAAATCATCGTGGAAAAGGCAAAACAGAAAACAGCGATCGCTAATAAAATGGGAAACCATGCCAAAACAGTACCAAAAGCAGCTGAAGTTAACTCTGCACCTTTCTTAGCTTCGCGCAAAGCAGCAAACTCATCTGCAATATATACCTTAGTAATCACAATTACCAAAGCAGTCATATTACATACCACAATAGTATCAATAAACGGCTCCAACAGTGCTACTAAACCCTCACGAATAGGTTCATCAGTTTTGGCCGCAGAGTGAGCGATCGCTGCCGAACCCACACCAGCTTCATTAGAAAAAGCGGAACGCTGAAAACCTTGAATAATTACGCCAATAATACCACCCTCTACTGCCTTGGGAACAAAAGCACCAGAGATAATAGTAGCGATCGCCCCAGGAATTTCTGTAATATTAACCAACAGAATAAATAAGGAAGCCAAAACATATAGCAAACACATCAAAGGTACAAGAGTACCTGCCACCATACCAATGCGTTGAATTCCACCAATAATTACTAATCCAACTAAAACTACCAGCACCAAACCATAACCCCAACTAGGCAAACCTGGCAATACATTAGCAACTGCACCGTAAGACTGATTGGCCTGGAACATATTAGCGCCACCGAAAGCAGCAGAAATGCACAAAATAGAGAATAGTACAGCTAACACCCGGCCAAAAGTCCTCTGTCCCATTTCTGCTAAACCTGCGGACAAATAACGCATTGGGCCACCAGAGATAGTACCGTCTGGTTGAACAATGCGATATTTTTGAGCCAAAGTACATTCCACAAATTTACTGGTCATGCCAAAAAAACCAGCAATTGTCATCCAGAATGCTGCACCAGGGCCACCGATACTCACAGCTACAGCTACACCTGCGATATTACCCAATCCTACTGTTCCAGACAATGCTGTTGCTAAAGCTTGAAAGTGAGAAACTTCTCCTTGGTCATTGGGGTCGTCATATTTTCCACGGACGATATCAATAGCGTGTTTAAAGGCTCGAATATTAATAAATTGCATTCGGATGGTGAAAAATATTGCACCTATAAGTAGCCATAAAACTATGAAGGGAAAGCCGCCGATTTTAAAGAAAAGAATACTAAATATTACACCTACGAAACTTGAAAAGGTTCGATCGATGGTTTGAATAAAAGTCTGTCCTGTTTCAGGTTCTTGGGCTAAGGCAACAGTTGGTATTAATAGAAATAGGAGTATATATAGCCAAGTTTGTCTTTTCATATTTTAATTTTACCTACTAATCATTTTTGTTGAATTAGACATTTATACCATTAATTTATAAATATTTCAGGCATATAGCATATAGAGGTCTGATTTTAGTCATACATAAAACATCTTGAAATTGGGAAATAGGGATAGGGAACAATTAATAATTAATAATTAATAATTAACAATTACCTCTTCTTTTCAAGGAGAGGATTGACGCGGAGTGTGAAAATTTTTTCTTTTTTCTTGGTCGATGGTCGGACAGCGAGGAGACCCGCTCTTGATAGAGTCACTGCCTCTTTCCTCCGGAGGAGGAGCTTTCCTATGGTCATGCTGCGCAAACGCTAACGCTTTACATGTTGCGGAGCAAAACGCCATCCCACCCTTAGGGAAGCTCCGAAGATCGACCGCTTTTCTTCTTTAAAGGAGAGGCTTTAAACCTTAATTATTCGGTAAGAGATTTTTTTGAGGAACAAGACTACGAAAAATGATTTATTTTGTGAATTTTACAACTCTATTGTTGTTCGATAAAATGGTTAAATAAAATGCTTATTTATTTTTCACATAATATATATTAATACTACTATATATAAGTAGGCAAGCCTTAATTAAAGGCAAAATAGAGAAGTAGTAAAAATTAACGCTCATAATTATTCCAGCTAGATTAAAAATTAATCTCATAGAGTCAGAATACCAAGAAATATTGAATTTTAGTCACGCTCTAAATGTTCTATTCTATGACGGATTAAATTAACAAATTACTAATTGGAAAATTACACTTAATTTGTTTGTTAATTATTTACATCAGATTTACTATGACTACAGTAATTCTAATCAAATCGATATAAATTTTAGTCAAATTGAGTACAAAAAGAACAAATTTATTGATTGATATAGTAATTTCATTTGAGTTGCGTAAAAAACCTGGTAGCTTTTAGGCAACAGGCAACAGGTAAGAAGGTTTCCCGGACTTTTTACTGTTAGTAAATAACCAACTCTTATTTGACATATCATTTAAAAACGCTATAGTCCTGCGCGCATAATGGTAGATGGGGATGAACAACGGCGCTTCATGGGAGAAAGATACGAGCAAGGGAGCAAGATGCTCCCACTGTTTTTGTCCTTGAGCAAAAAAATTACAATAGACCACCAATGAAAATGCACCACCACCTATTGATTTTATATTTATAGCAGTTGCCATTACTCTATTTAACACATCAAAAGGGCTTTGTTGCACAAAGGGAGAAATTACGGTAGAAAGATTCAGTAAGTGGTAAAAAAACCTGAACTAGGTACAGATGAGTAAGTCCAAGTCCAAGTCTTCCTATAGAGATAAGTAACTGGTCAGAATATAATGCTGCCTTAAAGCAAAGGGGAAGTCTAACATTTTGGCTATCTGAAGAAGTGATAGAACAGTGGCTCAACCTTGAAAAAACAGGGAGTCAGGGAGCATCCAACACCTATAGTGATGTGGCTATTGAACTAATGGCTACCCTGGGAGCTTTGTTTAGTTTGGCAGGACGGCAAACCGAGAGGTATGTGAGAATCTATATTTGGTTTGATGGAAATAGATTTACCAGTACCAGACCATAGCACTTTGTCTCGGCGCTTGAGTAAATTGACCATAGAAATACCAGTGAAGCCAACAACAGAGGCCATTCACCTGGTAGTAGACTCTACAGGGGTTAAAATATATGGTGAGGGAGAATGGAAAACCAGAATGGTAAAATTTAATTTTATCGGCATTGGTGATTTGAGGAACGAAATCAGTAATATCATGTCCGGTTGAACAGTTATAAAATAAATAACGACCGAGGAGGACCGAGTCAGGAGGGAAGAAAGAAGAAGGAGAAAGTTTTTTGGTCGCGTAAGCAGAACGGAGTTCTATCGCGTTATTATCCGGACATGATATAATTTAGGTAAATTAAGAGTCATTCAAAGATGGCAAAATTAGATGTTGTCTTTACTTAATTTCAGGAAAAGCACTTTTCTTTCTCCTGACTCCTGTACGGGTAAACGGCAGTTTGCCTCTACTGACTCCTGACTCCTAAATAATTAAAATTAATATCATACACTAATTCAGTAACGCCATTCGATCGAGGTTTACTTGAAAATTATGTGGCAACACGCAATTATCACGGGTGGTTCTAGTGGTATAGGTAAAGAAATAGCTAAACTACTTGCTACAGAAGGAAGCAATATATCAATTATTGCTCGTAACCCGAAAAAACTGGAGGCAGCAAGAGCGGAAATAACTGCTACTATTGTTAACCCAGAACAAAAAATTATTACTATCTCCACAGATGTTGCGCACCGGGAAGCAACAGAAACTGCTATACATCAAGCAGTCAAAGAAATAGGTACGCCAGATTTGTTGATTACTGCTGCTGGTATTTCTCACCCTGGTTATTTTCGAGAGTTGCCAATAGAAATTTTTGAACAGACTATGGCAATTAATTATTTTGGTTCCCTCTATTGCGTGCGGGCAGTTATACCAATGATGGAACAAGAAAAAAAAGGGCATATTGTGATGATTTCTTCTGGTGCTGGTTTGATTGGAATTTATGGTTATACTCCTTATTGCCCCAGTAAATTTGCCATTAGAGGTTTGGCAGAGTCTCTGCGTGGAGAGTTGAAATTGTCTGGAATTTCTGTTTCTGTAGTTTATCCGCCAGATACAGATACACCACAGTTGGAGGTAGAGAATAAAACTAAGCCTTTGGAAACTAAACGTATTACTGCAACTTCTGGAGTCTGGAGTGCTGAAGATATGGCTGTTGAAATTGTGCGGGGAATGAAGAAGAAAACTTTCGCGATCGCTCCTGGTTTGGAAATGACTTTGCTGGATAAACTTCATAGTTTATTGGCACCAATAATTCGGTGGTATATGGATTTAATTGTGGTTCAAACTTTAGGTAGTAGGGGTTCAACAATTAATAATGAATAATTACTTCTTATTTTCAAGGAGAGGAATTTTACCTTAATTATTCGATAAAGAATGGACAATTTATGTCCAACAGTGGGACAAAAAAGTTAATATTAGTTAAGCTTATATTTTTTTTCAAATATATTTGGAATTTAAACTGAATTTTCCCAAAAAAGTTCAAATGAGCTATTTAGGGGGAAAAATAGGGTGCGCTAGCACAGCAAAACGAAGTAATGGCGTTTTTTGGCCATTTATCAAAAGCATTGATATGTAAGGAATACATCAGTATTGATTTGAAGGAAGTTTTGGTGTATTTTTGAGGTAAGTAATTCGCTCTGCGTAGGTGCTTATTAAAATGATTTAACAAAGAGAATAAGAAAAAGTGAGTGGGAATGCGATCGCGCAGCTAAACGTAGTTATCGTGTCAGCAAAACATAGTTTGATCGCAATTTGCCCAAAATATGCTGTAATATCATGTCCGGTTGAATAGTGATAATTAAAGCTCGTAGTAGGGCTTTAGCCCTAAGCATAGATCTTTCTGGGGCTAAAGCCCTACTACAAACAAAAACTTTTTTATAACTAATTATCCGGACATGATATAACTTCTGCCTTCTGCCTTCATTTTAATTAGCCATAATAAATCAGCTATCTTTAGTCATCTAAAGATGACTTCTGCTGTGAGCCAAGAAATTTATTTCTTGGCGGATTGGTGGATGACAAAGCTACGCAACTTTATACCTGATGGCTCGCCAATCTCCTCAAGCCAACCTCCCCAAGCCAAGCCAAGCCAAGGATTGAAATCCTTGACTGATAGCTTAAGTCATCTAAAGATGAGTAGATTATCTATACCGTCTTTTTATATTGTGGTTAATTAGTGCAACCTGATATTATTTCTGATAACTGATAACTGATAACTGATAACTGATAACTGACCTACCCACGAACTAAACCACTGAAACCTGCTACCCAGAGGGATGTTAATATCCAACCAAAGATTATGTGAACCCATAGGTACCATCTTAATAAGCGACCTGCTTTTACTTTGAATAATATTAATGGAATTTCTTTACCTTTTTGAGAATTTGGCAGCCAATATGTTTGTTGATGTAGGTCAACTATGGGGATGAATGTGTCTAATGAATATAACCAGAAGTTAAATTCTGGATAGTCTATATCAATGGTTTTATTGTTAGGTTCTTCGGTATATGGGCTAATTTCTGAAGCTGGTGAAAATAGGCATTTATTATTTGATATTGAGTTGGAACAATTGTAATGACCTAAAGCAAATGAAGTCCACCCAATGGATATAAAAATAGAACTCCAAACTAAGGCTTTTGTAGGTTTATAGCCGTATGCAATTGTGATATCTAGAAAGTAATTCCAAAATTTACTTAATCTGTTGAGTTTTGGTCGAATGTCTCTTTCTTTATGAATTAATATTTCTGTCGCGGCATCTGGATCGCCTTCTTTTTTTAATACTTCGGCTAATTGTTCATAAGTTTGAGGAAAAAATTCTGGTTGAAGTCTCAGCCATTTGAGGCGGGTTTTGGCATCTTTTAGAACTTTTATATTATCGTCTGTTCCAAGTTTCTGATATATGAAACCATCAAGGTTTATATTGTTTTTTTGAGGCCAGCTTTCTTCGTCGTCTCGGAGGCGACCTATTCTGGCAAATTGTAGGTCGATTTTCATGTAGTGAGTTTCTATTCTTTGATTTTCTTTTTGAAGTAGTGATGCAATTGGATTGTTTTTTATATTTTTAATGAAAGGATATAGGAGGCGTAAATATAGGGGGAAAGTTACTTTTTCTTGTTTAATTTTTACCATACTTAATGTGTCGTCTACTCTGGCACTAACTAAATAAATGTTCCCTTCAAAAGTTCCTTTATCTAATAAAATATCTCCGTCAACATTGATTCCTTCGGCAGATAAAACATTTCCTTTTTCGTTGGAAAAGTTGCCTTGAGTGCAGTCAAGATTTCCTTTAATATTTGCTGCTGTTAAATCTACTTTGCCTTCAGCTTTGAAGCCATTGGTTAGACTGATGTTAGTTTTAACTTCTATATTCTGAGCATCGAGCGCGTATTTTTCTGGATTAGAGAAATGACCTTTGCGACAAAAGAGTTTGCCGCCAATATTAGCTCCAGATAGGCTGACTTCTCCCTCAGCCTTGAAATCATTACTTAGAAAAACAGATTCTTTGACTTCTATATTATTGGCAATAAGTGCATATTTTCCTTTATTAGAGAAATGACCTTGACGACAATCTAGTTCACCACCAATAGTAGCTCCAGATAGACTTACCCTACCCTCTGCCTTGAAACTTTCTCTCAGAAAGACAGAACCTTTGACTTCTATATTTTGAGCATTGAGCGCATATCCTTCTTTATTAGAGAAATGACCTTTAATACAAGAGAGTACACCACCAATAATAGCTCCAGATAGAATGACTTCTCCCTCAGCTTTGAAATCATCACTCAGAAAGACATTAGATTTAACTTCTATATTCTGAGCCACGAGCGCATATCCTTGTTGATTAGAGAAATGACCTCCATTACAAGAGAGTTGACCGCCAATAGTAGCTCCAGATAGATTGACTAGACCCTCTGCCTTGAAACTTTCTCTTAGAAAGACAGAACCTTTGACTTCTATATTCTCAGCAAAGAGCGCATATCCTTTTGGATTAGAGAAATGACCCATAATACAAACGAGTTTATCACCAATAATAGCTCCAGATAGATTGACTAGACCCTCAGCCTTAAAACAATTGCTCAGAAAGACAGAAGCTTTGACTTCTATACTCTCAGCATTGAGGGCAGTTTCTTCTTTATTAGAAAAATGACCTTGACTGCAATATAGTTGACCACCAATAGTAGCTCCAAATAGATTTACACTACCCTCAGCTTTGAAATCATCACTCAGAAAGACATTAGATTTGACTTCTATATTCTGAGCCACGAGCGCATATCCTTGTTGATTAGAGAAATGACCTCCATTACAAGAGAGTTGACCGCCAATAGTAGCTCCAGATAGATTGACTAGACCCTCTGCCTTGAAACTTTCTCTTAGAAAGACAGAACCTTTGACTTCTATATTCTCAGCAAAGAGCGCATATCCTTTTGGATTAGAGAAATGACCCATAATACAAACGAGTTTATCACCAATAATAGCTCCAGATAGATTGACTAGACCCTCAGCCTTAAAACAATTGCTCAGAAAGACAGAAGCTTTGACTTCTATACTTTCAGCAATAACTGCATCTTTTCCTGGATTAGAGAAATGACCATCACTACAGTTGAGTTGACCACCAATATTAGCTTCTAATAGAATGACTCTACCCTCAGCCTTGAAATCATTACCAAGAAAGACAGAACCTTTGACTTCTATATTCTGAATATTGAGCGCATCTTTTCCTGGATTAGAGAAATGACCATCACTACAGTCGAGTTGACCACCAATAGTAGCTTCAGATAGACTGACTCTACCCTCAGCTTTGAAACTTTCTCTCAGAAAGACATCAGTTTTAACTTCTATACTTTCAGCCAAGAGTGCATCTCCTTCTGGATTAGAGAAATGACCATCACTACAGTCGAGTAAACCAATAGTAGCTCCAGATAGAATGACTCTACCCTCAGCTTCAAAACCTTCTCTGAGAAAGACAGAATCTTTGACTTCTATACCCTGAGTAAAGAGTGCATCTCCTTCTGGATTAGAGAAATGACCATCACTACAGTCGAGTTGATCGCCAATAGTAGCTCCAGATAGACTGACTCTACCCTCAGCTTTGAAACCTTCTCTGAGAAAGACAGAACTTTTGACTTCCATTTTTTCAGCAATGAGTGCATCTTCTTCTGGATTAGAAAAATGACTTTTAATACAATCAACTTGACCACCAATAGTAGCTCCAGATAGATTTACCTCACCCTTACTCTGAAAGTCATTGTGCAGATATAAATTGCCCCTAACTTCAATCAACTCAGCATCAATTCCAACAACATGACTACCATCAAACTTGACTTCTTCTACCTTTGCTCCCTTCAGAATAATTTTTTCTGTAAAAACACATTCTGTGAAATACAATAAACTTTCAAACTTAACAAACTCAAGATTTAACTCCCCCGAAATCTTAGCTCCACAAACCTTTAAACCATGATTAGTAAAATATTTAAAAGCTTCCACATCCGTACATAACAACTCAATAAACTTAGCCGATAATATCCGCTTTTCTCCCCATGATTCTGCTGTAGCTGGATTATTAATTTCCTTTTCTTTAGCGATCGCTGCTAATAACTGTTTTAACTGTTCTGGGTGTTCTAACTTTTCTAACTCCTTTAACTTTTCTAAACCTAAATCTTCCAAATCTTCTAATTTTTCTACATCCTCTAACTGTTTTAACTGTTCTTTTAACAGTTCTAAATCTAACCCTTCCTTAAGCAAATTAAGTTCTGGAGATTTAACTTGATAATCAGCTACCTCTCCTTTAACAATAGCCTTTAATAACTTTTGCTCAACAGAAGTAAGTGTTATTCTGTACCTCTGCTTTGCTAATGCAATAAAACTTTTAAATTTGTCGGTCATAGTTTTTCAGATTTTAGGAATGCCGTTGATATTATATAAAAAAAGCAGGTCAAGGAGGACAAACGACTGCCCCGATAATTCACACCACGGCAAAACCTGTAAATTGTCGAACATAAGGCGCTCGAAATCCCAAAACAATATCTGATGAGGGTACTCCCAATTCTACTAATTGATGAGCTAATCCTATTTCGGTAAAATCGCGCTGAATCCAAATTTTTCCATCCTTAATATCGATATGAATTGGGCATCCATACATTCGCTCTTCATCACGCCATCCCACATACAACAACAAATAGCGGTCTCGTTCTAAGTCGAAAACTATTTCAGTTGTTTCCATATCTTCCTCAGAATGTTCGTGAGCGTGTTGATTGATAATTTTCTGAACTAATTCGCGATAATCTAGTTTTTCCATAACGTTATCTCCTCCTTTTGAATATGAAAGACCAACAATTTTATTTGATATCTTTCTAGCACAGTTTGGACAAACGAATCTGAAAAAAAATCTTGATAAATATCTGTAGGTACAGCCAGATAAAGCACTCGCTCTGAAGCCAATTTTTCTAATGCTAAACGATAGTTAAGAAATTGACCGACAGCTAGATGGAATTCAGAAACTACAGACCTGCCAACAAAGCTTTTTATTTCTACTGCTATCTTTTGAGTAGCCTTTTTAGCCACAATAAACTTTTCTGCCTCCAGGTCTATATTAATCTTAAATTGTTTAGTTAGCTTAATAAATAGAGGATCGTTAGTAATTTTCTATCCATCTTTTTCTAAAGCGGTTCGGACTGTATCGTGAAAGATATCTTTTGCTGACATAATTAAAGTTATTTTTTAATTATTTTCAATTTTCTCATAAATTTCTCTATTATTAATTATCCAAATTTGATATTAGTTGTCTCAGTTATTTGATTTTTGAGGAAAACTTCAGCTCCCATTTTTGTTGTTCAACTTGAGCTAACTTTAAATTATCAAAAATATCTTCACGTCTTTCTTCACGAATATATTGCTTTAACAATAATTGATTTTTTTGCTTTTCATCCACGGAAAGACTTTTGATTAGCTTAAGCACATCATTAAATGTCATAATTTTTCAGACCTCATCATACTAAATCAATTTTATACCATTAAGTATTTAGGTTAGGACATTTATAAACCCCCAAACTCATGCAGAGATTATTTTTGACTTTTTACTTTTTAATTTTGACTTCGCGTAGCGCTATATTATCATCAAAAATCTCAATTAATATTATCTAGAATCTCTGAAATATGCAGAACAAATTCGCGTCTATGGCACTGTACAAGGTATCGGTTTTCGCTCTATTATTATCCCATTCTTAAATTTTACATTTCAAAAGTTGTCGCAGAAAATAGAGCAGAGCATTACACTCCTGTTTTGCCCTCGGTTCTAAACAGGCAGTAATATGCTGATATGTAACTGCATGATGTAAAGCACATAAGGGTTTGGCTAATTTCCAAGCTTCTAGTAAATGTGGCTTTGATTCATAAATTTCCCATTGGCTTAAGTATTCATCTCGCAAACTGCTTAAGGATGATAAAAAAGGTTTTTTCTTCTGGGGAAAAAACAATGGGAACATATCAAATAAAGGATGAGAAATACAGCTATCCGTCCAATCAAAAATGAGATATTTATTGTTATGCAAAGCAACATTTCCTAAATGCAAGTCTTCATAAACTAATGTTGGGGGTATTTTATATTCTGCCAGTTGAGAACATAATTTTTTCAGATGTGGAGCAAGTGTTTGTAGTTTCTGAATCCTTACGTTTATTTTAATTGAGATAGAACATTTTTATCGTTAAATAAAACATCTATTTTAGTTGATAATTTTTCCAAACGTCGGTCTAAACATCCGATATTCAATAAATTATCAATATGCTGAATTGATTTGATTTGTATTTGAGCGAGTAAACGGTAAATGTCTTTTTGTAGTTTGATGGATGAATTTCGACCAATAGGTTCCCCAAAATCAGCTAATAACATCCAGTGACGCTCAGAATTTATATTAAGGACAGTAGGAATATGTTGGGGAAATAAATTTTCTAATTCTGTTGTGACTAATGGTTCGTTACAAAAAAGAGGTAGTGTAGAAGCTTGCTTGAAATAAATATTTCCGGCTGTGGTATTAACCCGCAATACATAAGATATACCCCAACTTTTGATAAATTATACGGAATAAAGTTGTTGATAATTTAATTCTAATAATTGCTCCTCAATCCATTTTTGGGCAGAGTATAACCAACCTTTTCTAGCCCAAGGTGGACGTAGTTCTAGAACTTCACTACTTTCAATTTCTGTTAAATATTCTTGGATAACTGATTTATGTTCTGGTAATTTTAGAGATATATTTTTCAAAGTTTCAAGGTCAACCCAAGAAGCATCTTTGAATTTTTCTATAAGCTCTTTTTTCAAATAATTATGTTCCAGTACATATATTGTGTGAATTTCATATTTAGATTTATCGTCATAATTATGAGCGTAATATAAAATGTTTGCCGAAATTCCAAGTTCTTTTTCAATTACTTTTTGAATAGTTGCAAAATCACTAGGGTGTATATCTTCATTTATACAAATATTGGGTAAAAACCAAGTATTTTCATCATCGGATAGCATCAAAATTTTAGCTTCAGTGGGATGGGGTAAAATTGCATAGAAATGAAATTTCCAACGCTGGAAAAATCTGTTGAATATCTGATTGATGCTTGACAATAATATTATCATTTTCTAGACTTCATCACACCATACAAACTTTATCAGTTATTATAAGCATTCAGCAATTAGCTGTCAGCTGTCAGCTCTCATGATAAGGTTTACAGCACTTTTTAGGATAGTGAGGTACAGTTTGAAAATTAATCTTTTTTTTCCCTACTCCCAAATTCCCCTCCTGGGAGGGGTTAGGGGTGGGTTCCTACTCCCTAAAGTCCTAAAATTTTGTACCTCATCAACTCCAAAACTGCTGTAAATGAATATAGACTTTAAAGCCAATTTTTGTAGTAAGTATAAATTAAGTATAAATTTTGACTCAATTATTAAAGCTTTTATCTAAAAATAAAAGCAATAGCTGTTTGCGTAGCATCCCGCAGGGAAGTGCTGATCGCTGACGGCTGTTTGCGCAGCATTCCGTAGGAAATGCTTACATTAAAAATTATCATAATTATTATCCATAATGTCTGAAATAACAGAAGAAATTCGAGTTTATGGCACCGTGCAAGGTGTCGGTTTTCGCCCTACTGTCTACCGCATTGCTAAAACATTGGGGTTGCGCGGTGAAGTTAGTAATGATGGACAAGGTGTATTAATCAAAGTTGTAGGCGATCGCTCAACCATTGACGAATTTATCAAAAAAATACATTCTGAACGCCCTCTCCTGGCAAACATCGAAACTATCACTAGACACCAACTACCTAACCAAAATTTCGCGGATTTTATCATTGCCCCCAGCACCACTAATACAGTTCGTACCCAAATAGCTCCCGATGCTGCCACCTGCTCCATGTGCAAAAGCGAAATATTCGACCCCATGAGTCGCTGGTATCGCTACCCATTCACTAACTGTACCCACTGCGGACCTCGTCTGAGTATTATCAAAAAATTACCTTACGACCGCAAAAATACTACTATGGCAAATTTTCACCTTTGCCCGGAATGTCAGGAAAACTATTCCGAACCACTTAACCGTCGCTTCCACGCTCAACCTACCGCTTGTCATGTTTGCGGACCGAAAGCTTGGTTAGAAAGAGCGGATGGTAAACCTGTAACTGCTGATATGTTTTCAATGTTGGATGATGTGGATGCGGTCTGTACTCTCATCCAACGAGGAATGATAGTTGCTATTAAAGGGTTAGGCGGTTTTCATCTTGCTTGCGATGCCACTAATGAGGAGGCGGTGCAAAAGTTACGTCATCGCAAACGCCGTCCGGATAAACCTCTGGCTTTGATGGCGCGGGATATAGAGGTAATTTCTGAATATTGTCATATTACTGATGCGGAACAGAAATTATTGGAAAGTGTTGCTGCTCCTATTGTGTTGTTGCAGAAAACTATTGTACAACAGTTAGCACCTAGTGTTGCACCAGGACAAAATACTCTAGGTTTTATGCTTCCGTATACGCCACTGCATCATTTAGCGTTGCGTCGTTTAAATGTTCCCATAGTATTAACAAGTGGCAATTTTTCTGACGAACCTCAGTGTATTGATAATGAAGAAATGCGGGAAAAACTATCAGAAATTGCTGATTATTTTTTAATACATAATCGCCCTATTTTTAATCGGGTTGATGATTCTGTAGTGCGAGTTATTAAGGAAGTTCCTCAAGTTCTTCGTCGTGCCCGTGGTTATGCACCAGCACCGATTAATTTACCCCCAGGATTTGCAAATATTTCTCCGATTTTGGCTATGGGGAGTGAATTGAAAAATACCTTTTGTTTGTTGCGTGATGGGCAAGCTATTTTGTCTCAACATATTGGGGATTTGGAAAATAATTTGGCTGCTACAGCTTATGAAAAAACTTTAAATCTTTTTTTGGGTTTATTGGAGGCTGAACCGAATACAATTGTTGTGGATAAACACCCGGAATATTTATCAACAAAACTGGGAAAAGATTTGGCTGTAGGTAATGATTTAAAATTGATTGAAGTGCAGCATCATCATAGTCATATCGCAGCTTGTATGGCAGAAAATGGTTTAGATATTGATTGTAAACCAGTTTTAGGAATTGCTTTGGATGGGTTGGGTTATGGAGAGGATGGAAGTATTTGGGGCGGAGAATTTTTATTGGCAGATTATCGCGGGTTTGAAGGTTTAGGAACTTTTAAACCTGTGGCAATGATTGGAGGAGAAAAAGCTATTTATCAACCTTGGCGCAATACTTATGCTCATTTAGTAACTGCTTTTGGTTTAGATTTTCTTAAGGATTACGAAGATTTAGAATTATTTAATTTTTTCCAAACAAAACCTCTGGCCACCTTAAATCAAATGATGGAAAAAGGGATTAATTCTCCCCTAGCTTCTTCTTGCGGGCGGTTATTTGATGCTGTGGCTGCTGCGATTGGTATTTGTCGAGAATTTTGTAGTTATGAAGGCCAAGCAGCGATAGATTTAGAAGCTTTAGCAACAGAGTATTTATTAAATGATGCTAAAGAAATAGAAGGTTATCAATTTAATATGCTCAAGTTAGAGAAAGATAGTAAATTCCCTCTTACTTATCTGGTGCCACAGCCAATGTGGCAATCCTTACTGATAGACATAAAACAAAGTGCTTCTCCGGCTCTGATGGCAGCGAGGTTTCATCAAGGATTAGCGATCGCTATTTCTGAGATGGTGGCTGAGTTACATCAGAGTTGTGAGTTTAATCAAGTGGCTTTGAGCGGTGGGGTATTTCAAAATAAGTTGTTGCTTTCTGGAGTGAGCGATCATCTAATTAAAATGGGCTTGGAAGTGTTGACTCATAGTCAGGTTCCACCTAATGATGGCGGTTTATCTCTGGGTCAAGTTGTTATTGCTGCGGCTAGAATGGGAGTGCAAGACAAGGATTTTGCCACGGATGCGCGGATTTGAAAAAATTTTGATTAGTGAGCGATCGTCTAATTAAAATGGGGTTGGAAGTGTTGACTCACAGTCAAGTTCCACCTAATGATGGTGGTTTATCTCTGGGTCAAGTTGTTATTGCTGTGGCAGGGAGTAGGGAGTAGGGGAGCAGGGGAGTAGGGGAGTAGGGAGGTAAAATTAAAATATTACCTACACTATATTTATGCACTCTCTAGCAACTCAAAAATGGATAAAAAAATTTGTTTTGATTTTAATTAAACGTTGATTAATTTAAGAAAAATGTGTTTAGGAATTCCTGGTCAAATTATTGAAATAACGGATATTGTCAATAAATTGGCAACAGTTAATATTAGTGGGGTGAAACGAGAGGTGAATATTGCCTGCATAGTTGATGAAGAACATCCGGTTGAGTCTTGTGTTGGTGACTGGGTGTTAGTTCATGTTGGTTTTGCCATGAACCGTTTGGATGAAGAAGAGGCAGTAGAAACTTTGAAATTATTGCAGGAAGTTGCTGCGGTAATGAATTAAAACGTAGGTTGGGTTGAGTCCGCGAAACCCAACATATTTGGTCTATATATTTATTATTTATTATTAGGTTGGGTTGAAGCAGAAAGAAGCAGGATATCTATTATTTAGGAGTTGCACAGTGACGAATTATTTTAGGTTTTTGATGAAAATGATTTTGGATTTGATAATTCCTAGAATGATTAATTAATGGTTTTTTGAGTCAAAGTCTAAACTAATTTTTGGCGATATCATTCCATAATGTGCAACCCCATTATCTATATGTATATATAGCAATCAGGAATCAGATGTGACAATTTTATTACTTCGGTATTTCCCATTCCCTGTTCCCTAAAAATCTACTTTTACGACTTTTCGCTGTTCACTGCTATAGATATTTGTTGGGTGGCGCTACCGCTTAACCCAACCTACGGTGTTTTATACGAGATTTCAATTTTATTTATTTATATTAGGAGAAAATATATGAAATACGTTAAAGAATTTCGCGACCCCCACAAAGTGCAAGGTTTAGTTAAAGAAATTGATGAACTCAGCAAAAAATTAGGATACAATAGCGATCGCCCACTCAAAATCATGGAAGTTTGTGGTGGTCACACTCACTCTATTTTCAAATATGGCATTGAGGAAGTTTTACCTAATAATGTCGAACTAATACATGGCCCTGGATGTCCAGTTTGCGTGATGCC
This sequence comes from Okeania sp. SIO1H4, assembly GCF_010672695.1. Lineage (NCBI taxonomy): Bacteria > Bacillati > Cyanobacteriota > Cyanophyceae > Oscillatoriales > Microcoleaceae > Okeania > Okeania sp. SIO1H4. The sequence continues at coordinate 19,683 of NZ_JAAHGB010000039.1, read as the reverse complement.
AAGAGGTAGATTAGATGACGCGATCGCTCTGGCGGAAAAACCCAACGTTATTTTTACAACTTTCGGCGATGCGATGCGGGTGCCGGGTTCTCAAAAAAGTTTGTTGCAGGCAAAAGCTCAAGGTGCAGATATTCGGATGGTTTATTCGCCCCTGGATAGTTTGAAGATAGCAAAGGAAAACCCAGAAAAAGAGATAATTTTCTTTGGTTTAGGTTTTGAAACTACTGCTCCCAGTGCAGCTTTAACTATTTTGCAAGCAGAAACGGAAGGTATTGAAAACTTTAGTATTTTCAGCAACCATGTTTTGGTTGTACCTGCTCTAGAAGCATTACTGAGTAACCCAGATTTGGAATTACAAGGTTTTGTTGGACCTGGTCATGTGAGTATGGTTATTGGTACTGAACCCTACCGGGTGATTTCCGAAAAATATCAGAAACCTTTGGTAGTATCAGGATTTGAACCTCTGGATATTTTGCAATCTATTTGGATGTTGCTGCAACAAATGCTGGAAGGTCGTTGTGAGGTAGAAAACCAATATAGTCGCGTGGTTAAAGAAGGAGGTAATAAGGTCGCACTGGAAGCAATGGGCAAAGTATTTGAAGTGCGGGATAAGTTTGAGTGGCGTGGTTTAGGAGACATTCCTGAGTCTGGGTTAAAAATTACTGATGCTTATGGCTGTTTTGATGCCGAAATTAAATTTTGTGTGCCTAACAAAAAAGTTGCTGATGCTAAAGCTTGCCAATGTGGGGAAATTCTCAAAGGTGTTTTGAAACCTTGGCAATGTAAAGTATTTGGTACTGCTTGTACTCCAGAAAATCCTATTGGCACTTGTATGGTTTCCTCAGAAGGTGCTTGTGCTGCCTATTATAAATATGGAAGGTTGTTTAAGAAGGAAGAGGGAAGAAGGAAGAAGGAAGAAGATAAGGTATTTAGTTTGAATATGAAATAAGGAAAAGTAAGGGTGCATCTCAATTTTGAATAAAGCCAAAAAATTATCACTTTTAGGCAACAGGCAACAGGCAACAGGGAATAGGGAATAGGGAATAGGGAATAGATAAGAAAAAAGTATTTTTGCAAATATGAGATGCACAAAAGTAATATAGAATAGGGGAAAAAGGTGTAAATTTGTTCCCATATTCACCATCTTCCCATCTCTTTATATTGAAGTACATAAATAGACATCTGGTGATCATAAAAAATCAAATCAATTATCACACAGAAATTATCAATTATTTCCCCCTACTGCCTACTCCCTACTGCCTACTCCCTCTTTTCTAGAGATGCCTAATAGATCCCATAATTCTATATATATTAGTTTAGTAAAATAGAAGGAAAAAATTATGCCATTTATAACAATTCAAATTGCTGACGGTCATTCCGTTGAATTAAAACGCAAACTAGCAAAAGCTGTCACTGATACTGTTGTTTCTACTTTAGGAACAAAACCAGAATGGGTAACAGTTCATATCGACGAGTTTAGTCGAGAAAATTGGGCAGTTGGCGGTCAACTTCATATTGATAAACATCCCGGTCGTCATGCAGAAAAAGTAGAAAAAAATAATTAACTTGCCTGTAAAAAGTTGACGGTTAATTTGAAAAAGTAAGCAATTAATTCGTAAGCATTCAGCCGTCAGCTATCAGCTATCAGCTATCAGCTATTGCTTTTAGTTTACTATCAAAGCTTTATTAATTATCTTACTATAAAAGTAGGCTTCCTTGACCTTAAAGTCTATTTTAATTTAAACAATGTCCTTAAGGAGAAAGTCTTGTTGCTGTTAACGCAGTTCCTCCGGAGGAGGCTAGCTGAAAGCTAATAGCTGTTTGCGCAGCATTCCACAGGAAATGCTTACATTAATTCTTTTCAAATTACCGTCTAAAAATTATGCTGAATCAAGAAATAGTAATCAGAGAAGCAGTTCCCAGTGACATAAAAATAATTATGGAATTGCTGTATCTAAAAGCAGAATTTGATGGTTGCCCCGAATCTCTTAAAGCAACAACTGAAAAACTAAATAACGATTTATTCGGCACAACTCCCCTTACTTCTATTTTATTAGCAGAAGTAGGGGGTAAAGCTGTAGGTTTCGCTAGTTATCATCGAATTTATTCTACATTTTTAGCTAAACCTGGAATTTGGCTAGATGATTTGTATTTAAAAGCAGAATACCGAGGTCAAAAAATTGGTAAAGCTTTAATGACTCGTCTGTATCAAATAGCTGAAGAAACAGGTTGCGGTAGAGTTGATTGGACTGTAAATATTAATAACTCTCAAGGCATTAACTTCTATGAAAAAATGGGAGCAAAGATAATAGAAAAGGTGAGATTATGTCGTCTGGAAATTCATTGAAGAAGGAAAGCACGACAAGGATTTGGAAACGGATGCACGGATGATTCGTAATTTAGATTGAGAAAAAGTTAGTAAAGCTCAATCTACAGATAAAATCTTTGATTAAGGCTACTTGAAAAAATATGACAGAATAATATTTATGTTTCTTTCTTGTCAAATCTAATTTAACATTAGTCTATGACAAATCAACTAGAGTCTTCTAATTGAAAATTTGAAAAAAATACTATTATAAATATACGATTGAATTTAAAAATCAGCAATCTTAATAAAATTAATATTTAATATGACAAACTCTACTTCCAACGAACCTACTCAACATTCTTTATTTAAAAAAATCGAACAAGCGCGACGTCGTCCGACAAAAGTGCGCGACACCAACATTACTCTCGCTCACGGTAGCGGTGGTAAAGCAATGCGCGACCTTATAGAAGATATTTTTGTCGGCAACTTTGACAACGCCACCCTATCTCAACTAGAAGACCAAGCAACATTTGACCTGGCAACTTTTACTGCTCAAGGAGACAGACTTGCTTTTACCACCGACTCCTATGTAGTTGACCCCATATTTTTTCCTGGAGGCAATATTGGCGAACTTGCAGTCAACGGTACTGTTAACGATCTAGCGATGAGTGGAGCAAAACCTTTATATCTCTCCTGCGGAATGATTATTGAGGAAGGTTTTCCCGTTGACTCCCTGCGCGAAATAGCAAAAAGTATGAAAGTTGCAGCAGATGTCGCCGGGGTGAAAATTGTCACTGGAGACACAAAAGTTGTTCACCGAGGTGCTGCGGATAAATTATTTATCAATACTGCGGGGGTAGGTGTAATTCGTTCTGGTGTTTCTATTTCTGCCCAAAATCTCCAACCAGGGGATGCCGTTATTGTGAATGGTTATCTTGGAGACCATGGAGCAGCTATTACGATCGCTCGTGGAGACTTAGCTCTGGCAACAGAAGTCAAAAGCGATACTCAACCTTTGAATGGTTTGGTCGATACTATTCTCGATGTTTGTCCGGAAGTTAGGGCAATGCGAGATGCTACCCGTGGTGGTGTAGCAACAGTATTAAATGAATTTGCCATGAGTTCAGAAGTAGGGATACGACTTTTTGAATCTTCCCTACCAGTGCGGGAAGAGGTGCAGGGAGTCTGTGAAATTCTCGGTCTCGACCCTTTATATTTTGCCAATGAAGGTAAGTTAGTGACGGTGGTGCCAGGAGAAAAAGCGGAAACTGTTTTGGCAGCAATGAAATCTCATCCTACAGGTATTGATGCTGCTATTGTTGGGGAAGTTATTGTTTCTCCTCCGGGAATTTTGTTGTTGCAAACCACCTTTGGAACCGAGCGTATTGTGGATATGTTGGTGGGAGACCAACTGCCGAGAATTTGTTAAGAAGGAGCAAGACAAGGATTTTTTCACGGATGTAGGGATGATCGAAATTTTGTAGGGGTAATGTCTCCAAACCCTCCTACTTATAAAAGTTAAAAGTCAGATTTTATAGACTAAAAACTTTGAGAGTCGCTCAAAAAATCTTTTCCCAAGGATTTTTTCATCGATGAGCAAGACAAGGATTTGGGCACGGATGTACGGATGATGGAAATTTTGTAGGGGTTTGGTCTCCAAACCCTCCCACTTATAGAAGTTAAAAGTCAGATTTTATAAGCTCAAAACTTTGAGGGTCGCTCAAAAAATCTTTTCCTTTTAAACCTTTCTTTTCCTTCTGCATAAGTGCCTTCCTTCTGCCTTCCTGACTCCAAAGTATAAGTATTCAACCGGACATGATATTAATATCAATTTTTGAAGTTTAAAATCTGAATATTTAAAAAACATGACAATTTTTTTTGATGCTAAAATTGAAATTATCGAACTTAATAAGTATCAAGAACGTCCAGGGTTTTCTGATAAGTATCATCTGGTCAAATTCTTGCTAAACTCAGATGGAATAAATTCCTTTGAAGTTAATATTTGGGTTCATTCTAATTATCCAGAGGCAGAAATTGTTAAAGTTGCTAAAACTTTTTTAAATCGTCGTTTACAAGATTTTGTGGAATTAACAAGTGAGGATATTTATGCACCAGATGAAGTTGATGCTTTGTGGCAGTCTTTCAACAATTAATAATTAATAATTGATTTACAGCACTTTTGAGGATAGTGAGGTACACTTATAGGACTATTCTTATATTTCCTATGCCCTGTTCCTTGTTCCCTGTTCCCTGTTCCCTATTCCCTAATTAATAAAGGAAAAAAATTATGTCTATATTACCAACACAAACAAACATTGAATCAGCCCCCAAAAGTTTCAAAAAGCAACCAGAAGATTTTGAATTTGTAGAACCAGATATTAGTGATGTTATTACTGAGGATGATACTCCTGTGGATAATTTAATTACTGAGAAACAACAACGACTATTAACTACTACTTTATATAGTTCTTTCCAAACAGACTTACCATTTTTAGCAACTGCCAATGTCGGGCTTTTTTACGGCAATAAAATACCACCGCTTGTACCAGACATTCTCCTTAGTTTACGAGTCAAAGTACCGGAAGATTGGAGTCAAAAACAGAATCGTTCTTATTTTGTATTTTCTTTTGGCAAACCTCCAGAAATAGCTATCGAAATTGTCTCTAATAAAATCGGTAATGAGTTGGATAGTAAATTACAAGATTATGCTTTTGCTGCGGTTGGTTATTATGTCTTTTTGACCCACTAAAACAACTTGGATAAAGGATTTTACGAGTCTATGAATTACGAGGTAATAGTTATATAGAGCTAGGAAATTTCTATTTGTCTCAAGTGGGATTGGGTTTAACAATTTGGCATGGTATTTTTGAAGGAAAAGAATATGATTGGTTACGCTGGTGTGATGATTCGGCGAATATTTTGTTAACTGGAGATGAACGAGCTGAACAGGAAAAACAACGAGCTGAACAGGAAAAACAACGTGCCGAACAGGAAAAACAACGTGCTGACAGACTAGCAGAAATTCTCAGGGAAAGAGGTATTAACCCTGATGAAATTTTGTAATTAAAAAATTTAGTGGGCGATCGCCTACTACTGACATTTTTTTAGGAGAGAGAAAATAGTTTTTTTAGCAGTCAATATAAATAGTCTCAAACTAAATTTTTTAGGCTGAAAGTTCTCTCCCTATCTTCTAAATTTTAACTTAAAAATTACCTGAAAAATTGGAAAAATTTTGTAAATATGCACGAATTAGGAATCACTCAAAATATTGTTGCCATAGTTGCTGAAAATGCTAAGGATAAATCAGTCAAAAGAGTCACCTTAGAGATAGGTGAACTTTCTGCTATTATGCCCGATGCTATTGAATTTTGTTTTGATGTTTGTAGTAAAGGTACTGTTTTAGAAGGAGCAACTTTAGAAATTATCAAAATTCCCGGTTTAGGAAAATGTCGTCAATGTGCGACAGAAATTCCCCTAGAGAAACCATTCGGAGTTTGTCATGTTTGTAATAGTGTGGAAATAGATATTATTCAAGGTCAAGAACTTAAAATTAAGGAAATGGAAGTAGAAGAATTATGTGTGTAATATTGAGGGGGAAAAAGTAATACTATATTTTGAAGCTCAGAAAAATAACTGTCAAATATTATGCAATGAAAGCTAGTGAATTACTGAGGCGATATAGAGAAGGTGAAAGAAACTTCCAAGGGGTAAAGCTCAAAGGTGAATCTCTGAGAGAACAAAACCTTTCGGGGGCAGATTTTAGTCGTGCGGATATTAGAGGAGCAGATTTTACAAATGCTAATCTTAAAGGTGCAAAGTTTTGTAGAGTTAAAACTGGATTGCAACAACCGCGCTTTACTATTTACACTGGGGTAGTCATTATCCTACTGGTTTTAGCAGCACTTTCTAGTTCTTTAAGAGTTGTTTTAGGTGTAATTACTATATTATCAACGGTCATTGTTTTTATTGCTCATGGTCGAACATCAACAATTAGAGAATTGGTTGCCACTATTAATACAGTTATAGGGATAGGAAGTGCTGTTTCCTTTTTTTTACCCTGTTATTTTGCACATTTATTACAGGTTCTATTTCTAGGGTCATAGTTACAACTGGTTTATTACCGTTACTTTTGGTATTAATCGTTGGTAGTCTCATATCCATTAGAGGATCTAGAGCAGGAGTTGTATCTGCAGCAATAGCTCAAGCTAAACATGGCTTAATTCGTGTTACTTTAGCAATAAGCAATGAATTGATAAAAATGACGGTTATTAATTTGAGTGGCACAAGCTTCAGAAAAGCTGACTTAACTGATGTAGACTTTTCTCAAGCTACCATACAAAATACTAACTTTGGCTATGCTGTTCTCCACAATGTATTTTGGAGGGATGTGAGAAAATTTAATCAGCTTCGTGTCGGAGAAAGCTATTTAGCAAATCCAAAAGTTCGTCAATTAATTGTTACTGGGAAGATTCAAAACCAAAACCTTGACTACCAAAACTTACGCGGTGTTAATTTACAAGGTGCAGACCTCCAAGACGCAAGCTTGATCGGAGCAAATCTTAAGCAGGCAAACCTCCAGAATGCCGACTTATCAAGAGCAAAGTTAGTACAAACCCAATTAGATGAAGCAAACCTAACAGGAGCAATGCTCACCGGAGCCACCATAGAAGATTGGGGCGTCACTAGACATACAAAATTACATGGAGTCAGATGTCGTTACATCTTCATGCGCTTACCTACAAAAGACGACCCCAACCCTCGCCGGAAACCCGATAACTGGCAAGAAGAATTTGAGGATGGAGACTTTGCCGATTTTATCCAGCCAATAGTTGATACCCTCGACCTTTACCACAACCAAGGAGTCGATCCTCGCGCTATTGCCATTTCATTGAAGCGGTTAGCCGAAAATCATCCAGATGCAGAGCTAGAAATTGTAGGGATGGAGAAGCGGGGAGGAGATAATCTTCTACTTCGTCTGGCAACTGCTCTTGGGGCTAATCTTTCCCAGTTGAGCGCTGAATATTTTCAGACTTATAACGAAATAAAATCCTTAGCTGAGAAAGAAGTAAAGGCACTTTTAGCAGAAAAAGATAATAGGATTTATAATTTAGAGAATATGATAGTAACGGCGTTACAGCGTCCTAGTTTTTATACACAAACTTATCAAAATAAAGGAGATACTTTTATGGCTGATGCCCCCAAGAAATATACTAAAAATGAATTCAGTGGGAGTTTTACTGGAGTATTTATCAGCATTGACAAATCTCAAGGTAACCAAGTAGGAGGACCAACTTATGCCAACCATGTAGGCGGAATGATTAACAATTATCCTGCCGAACAAAAGCAAAACTTAGCAGATGCAGCAGCAGAAATTCAACAGCTTTTACAACAACTCGAACAAAATTATCCCGATGCAACAGAAATTGAAAAACAGAGTGCTTTAGCTGTAACTTTACAACAAGAAATTAAGCAAAATCCCACATTAAAAGCCAGACTAATTAACGCTCTCAAAGAAGGAGGAATTGAAGCATTGAAAGTATTATTTGGTCATATTGGAATTCCCATTGAAATGGTCAAAGGTTGGATTGAAGCAGAAGCTTCATAGTTGCTCCAAAAAGTAGGCGGTGGTTACATATTCATCCACCGAACATTAATGGAACATTTTGCTCAAATGACTGATAAATAACAAAATAAACATTAACTATATAGTAAAGTATTTCTACTGCCACTAAACTATAAATATTTTGAAAACAGACAGTCTTTTCTATCAAATATTTCTCAACTTTCCCACAATTTTCTTTGAACTAATTAACCAACCCAATACCAATACTCAAACTTATGAATTTACCTCCCGTGAAGTAAAACAATTATCTTTTCGTTTAGATGGTTTATTCCTACCAACAGACAATAACCCTAATAAACCTTTTTACCTTGTTGAAGTCCAATTTCAATCCGATGATAATCTCTATTATCGTCTATTTGCCGAATTATTTCTCTTTTTATGACAATATTAACCCCCCAATCCTTGGCACATAGTAGTTATTTCTCCCAGTCGTAATATCGAAAGGGAACAAAATCAGCACTTTGGCAATATTTTAGCCTCAAATCAAGTCCAACGGATTTATTTAGACGAATTGGAAGAAAGTGTAAGTGGTTTATTGGGGGTTGGAGTTGTTAAACTGGTGGTAATTAAGCCAGAAACTCAAGCGATTAATTTGGCTAAATCTTTAATTTCTCAAGCTCAAGAGGAAATTATTGAGCCAAAGATTCAAGAAGATTTAATTAATCTAATTCAAACAATTATTGTTTATAAATTACCCCAAAAAACCAGAAAGGAGATTGAAGCAATGTTAGGTTTAAGTGAATTGAAAAAAACTAAAGTTTATCAAGAGGCTTTTGCTGAAGGTAAAGATGAAGGTGAAGTAGAAGCTAACTTAAAATCTGTATCTAATATGATTCGTTTAGGTTTAACTTTAGAGACTATTGCTGAATATTTAGATTTGCCTTTAGAGGAAGTTCAAAGATTAGCAAAATTGACCGAAAACAGAGATTAATTTTTTTTTAATTTAATTAAGTAGGTAGACGCGAATAAACTTCACTATATAACCAAATGTTGGTGCAGTCTCAACCCTTGAGATTGCTATCCGTTCCGGAATGCTCCGCAAACCTTCCACTTCGTTACAGTCGCAATGACGTACTTGTAAATTTTCCCACTTACCAAAAAATGAGGTCTAAAGCCTCCCCTTTTAAGAGGATGAAAAAAATGTTTAATATCAAATCCGCATAGAATAAAAGGTGTTAACTATATATATACACCTTTTTTTTAACCCGGATTTGGTATAACTCAGTATTTCAAGCCTCCGAGTTAAGTCGGAGGTACTGATAACTGATAACTGAAATGACCTACTTATAATCAAATCTCAAAAACAAAAAATCAAAGAAATGGAGAAAGAAAAATTATGTGTGTAACTTGTGGTTGTTCCGGTAATAATGAAATTACTATTACTAATTCTCAAACAGGAGAAAAAATGACAGTAGATAAGCATCATTCCCATACTCATACTCTCCCAGATGGAACTATTATTACTCATACTCATTCTGATAATTATACTCCTGAACATAATCATCAGGAAACGGCAGAAGTTCATGCTAAAATGCACCAAACTACTATTAGTTTAGAACAGAAAATTTTACAGAAAAATGACCTGATAGCTGCCCAAAACCGAGGCTGGTTTAAAGGTCGAAATATTCTGGCTTTAAATTTAGTTAGTTCTCCTGGTTCTGGCAAAACAACTTTATTAGCTCGAACTATTAATGATTTAAAATCTGAATTAACTTTTAGCGTCATAGAAGGCGACCAAGAAACTATTAATGATGCGGAAAAAATTCGCCAAACTGGTTGTCAAGTAGTGCAAATTAATACTGGCAAAGGTTGTCACTTGGAAGCGGCAATGGTAGAAAAAGGTTATACAGAATTAAACCCTCCTTTAGATTCAATTTTGATGATTGAAAATGTGGGGAATTTAGTTTGCCCTGCTCTATTTGATTTAGGAGAAAATTGTAAGGTAGCAATTCTATCAGTTACCGAAGGAGAAGATAAACCGATTAAATATCCCTATATGTTTCGAGAAAGTCAGGTAATGATTTTGACGAAAATTGATTTATTACCTTATGTACAATTTGACGTTAATCGTTGTATTGAATATGCAAAACAGGTAAATCCTAATATTAAGATTTTCCAGGTTTCTGCCACAAGTGGGGAAGGTTTAAATGATTGGTATGAGTGGTTGAAAAATCAAATTATTTCTTAGAGAAAATAAGGAAAGGAAACAGAGGAGAAAGAAGACGAAGACTCGCTCGCCAGAGTTATGAATCGCTGTATTTCTTGCTCCTCTCAGGCTTTTGGTGTAAATTTTATAAAATTGTACTTAAAAAAGATAACTATTTCATCCATTTGTCTATAAATATTAACAAGGTATTACGCTAAAATAACACCCATAATTGGGTTAAGCTGTTTCGACTTTCTCAATCAATCTCAGAACTCTTGTACAATAGATGAATAAAACATCAATCACATAACTATAACGTTAGGGTTTTTTGATTTGTCTATTCCTGGAAGGAGGCGATCGCTCTTTTAACTCGATAATCAAATAACTATAACGTTGGGGTTTTTTGATTTGTCTATTCCTAGAAGGAGGCGATCGCTCTTCTCACTCCATCTCAAAACTCTTGTACAACAGATGAATAAAACATCAATTCAATAACTATAACGTTAGGGTTTTTTGTTTGTAGTAGGGCCATTATTAGTGAGAATAATTAACAGAAAATCTAAGATTCAATTTTCGGCGTTGCTGAGTGGTAATGATTTTTAGATTAAGTATTAACGCAAAACATAAGTTTTTCAATTTTACCTTCAGCTACTTACCATTACATTTCAGCAACGCCCAATTTTCTAGAGAAAACCCGAACTATAATAACTGCATCTGCTTTTTTGTTACCTCGGGAAAATTTCCAGTAATATCATGTCCGGATAAGGGGTGCATCTCAATGCAAGAATAAAGCCAAAAATTTATCGCTCTTAGGCAATAGCTCCGAAAGGCAACAGGTAACAGGGAATAGGGAATAGGGAATATATAGGAAAAAAGTATTTTTGCTTGCTATGAGATGCACCCCGGATAAGAGCGTGATCAAAAAAACTTTCTCCTTTTCCTCCTCTTCTTCTTTCTTCTTTCTTCTTTCTTCTTGCTTCTTTCTTCCCTCCTGACTCGGTCCTCCTGACTCCTCAAATGATAACTGTTTTATTGCCCAGGTGTAATTAATTCAACCATTATATCAGGAGTTAAACGATAGGGATTTTCCCAAAGAATAGCTAAATGAAAACCTAAATGCTCCTCGGTTTGAGCATCAGCTTTTTCTCGAATTTGTCTAATTGATTCACATAAATAACACAATGGTTAAAAAGTTAATATCTCATCAATCAAATTTACTTTTTCCCGACGCTCAATATCAGTTCTTGTCCAAATAACAACAGGGGTTGTAGCTGACAAAATTGCTCTAAACAAATCTTTCCTGATAGATTGAGGATGAGCGCGAGTAACTTTCAATCCTAAGAAGGAAAAAATCTTAGACTCCGAAACTAAGAAACTATACACCAGGCAAATAAACCACACGGAAACCTCTGTTATTGTTGCAGAAGTCGGCATCCCCCCAGAGACGGAAGGCACTCCGACAATTCCCAGGTTCATCTTCCCAATACCCACCACGCAGTACTCGTATCTTACTATCTCCTCCAGTTTCCCAAGCACTACCATCATTAGGGGCACCTTCATAATTATCGTGTCTAATATCCTGACACCATTCCCACACATTCCCGTGCATATCATATAAACCAAAAGCATTAGGAGGAAAAGTTCCCACATCAGTTGTCTCCCCTCGATATTCACCTTTAGGGGCATCGCCATAAGTATAGTTACCATTATAGTTAACTAAATCGGTCGTTATAGTTTCCCCAAAATAAAAGGGTGTGGTTGTACCAGCGCGACAAGCATATTCCCACTGACTCTCACTGGGTAGTTTGTAGGTTTTCCCAATTTTTTTTGATAACTTTTGACAAAATTTTGTAGCGTTGTGCCATGTTACAGTTTCGACTGGGCGCTTTCCTCCTTTAAAGTGAGAGGGGTTTTCACCCATAATGGCTTGATATTGGTCTTGAGTAATAGGATATTTACTAATATAAAAAGGTTGGATAGTAACTTCATGTTGGGGAGTTTCAGGACTATCTGTTTCTACTTCATTTTCTGCCGAACCCATAACAAAACTACCGCCAGGAATAGAAACCATTTCTAAAGTTACACCTTTACCCAAATCTTCAGTAAAAAATACTGCTTCATGGGAACTACGATTAATTTCTTCACCTTTGCTATTTACTGTGATTACATCAAATGGTTTTGGTGCAATTGGTTTCAACACTAACTTCACCTTTAAATTTGCATCTGGTTTTCCTTTAGTAATATAAAGATTACCTTCCCCCTCGAAATTAAAACCTACTTCCACTTCAGCTTGTTCAATTTCCATCTCTTTATTAATTTCTTGCCAAGCTTCAGCAATAGGACGACTAATACTAACTAATATAGGTTTAACTTGTGCAAAACTAGATTTAACATCTTTAACAACATTAGTAGAAATCGGCTTTGCTTCATTATCTGGAACTTCAGCTTCAACCAAAATCCCATCTTCCAGTTTAATTAGTCTGGTGGCCATGTATGTTGATTCCTGAATTTAACTGCTACTCTATTCAAGCACATCACAGTAATTTGTTTTCTGAATTTAGAATAACTCATCAAACAAGCATTTTAATTTTTAGGAAAAGGCGAATATCGCATTTATAAATCTAAAATAGATGAAGCAGAGAAGTTTTGCTAGGGAATATCGGTATTTAGGAACAAAAAAGAAGCAAAAAAGGCTGTAGTAATACCAATAATTCTTGTTGTTTATGAGTAGATGATTATAAGTCTATTCTCAAGTTGGATTCATTTTGGCGATCGCATACATAAATGATTTTGATAATTTTACCTTATTTTCTATTTTGGAGATATCTAATGTTGCGTTCTTTCTTGTAAGAACATTCAATAAATTGTTCTGAAGTTTCTATTGAAATGAACTTTACACATTGATCGATAAAATTACTGAAGTCACATCCCCCTGAAAGCATATCACAAATTACGTTGTCATCTTTAAAGGTTTTAGAGAAGATTTCGCTAAACCTTAATTATTCGGTAATAAAGGAATTATACTTTTTGACGTAAAAGCCTCTTTCTGTCTATCTTCTAGCCTATTTTAGGCTGCTGTTTTGTGTAAGTCCCGCTAACTATTTGTGGTAAAATTTTATCAGATTGGTATAACTTTATCAATATTGCCCAAGTCACATTAAATGTGGCTGAATTTAGCATCTAACTAAGGAGACTGTTGCATGACAGATACATTACGATTTGGTATTGTGGGAACGGGATGGATTGCCAGGGTGATTGCCCAAGGATTAGTCGATGCCAAAAATTGTGCTTTAGTCGGAGTGGCTAGTCGTTCCATCTCTCGAGCACAGGAGTTTGGCCAGCAATTCGGAGATGTTAAAGGGTTTGACAGTTGGCAAGATTTAATCGCTTGGTCTGGAGTGGATGCAATTTATATTGCAACTCCTACTGCCTTAAAAGAAGAAATTGCTGTGGTAGCTGCGCAACAGAAAAAGCACGTTTTAGTGGATAAACCGTTCTACTAAACTTACCCAAACTTACCCATGAGGGTTTTGGAGCTAGCTTCCTGTTTCACAGAAGACCACTGACCGCAGTCTGCAACTTATCTTCTCCACAGGCTTAAAATCGCTTGGAACTCAAGCTACTGATACACATAGTTTTTCAAGTTGACAGCAGCATTAAAATCTCTGTCAGCTTCAAAACCGCATTCACTACATTCATAAGTTCTCAAGTGTAACGGCATTTTCTGTTGATGCCCACAGTTTGAACATATTTGAGAACTTGGATAAAATCTATCAGCTACCACTAATTCACTGCCGTACCATTCACATTTATATGTAAGTTGACGTTTAAATTCATAAAACCCACAATCAGCAATAGCACTTGCTAGTTTATGGTTTTTGAGCATTCCACTTACGTTTAAATCTTCAATTACTATGGTGCTGTGGTTTTTAGCTAACCATGAAGTGAGTTTATGTAGAGCGTCTGCTCTGATATCGGCTACTTTTTTGTGGACTTTTGCTAATTTTTTTACTGCTTTGAGTCTGTTTTTGGAACCAATAACTTTTTTACTGACTGCACGTTGATGACGAACTAATCTTTTTTTTGCTTGCCTGTAGGCTTTGACATTAGCAAATTTACTGCCATCAGAACAGGTTGCTAAAGTATTTATGCCTATGTCTACACCTATAGTTTCTCCAATTTTTTCTGTTGGATAAGATTCAAAATTGTACTTAAAACTGATGTACCAACTATCTGCTCGTTTGGATATGGTAACGTTTTTTACTGGTACTGAAGGTAAGATTTCATAAGTTTTTACTATTCCTATCCTTGGCAGCTTTATATAGTTTCCTTTCAGGATTTTAATGCTTCCTTCTAAATAGAAACTATCTTTTTTTCCTTTTTTCTTAAACTTAGGAAATCCACGTTTGGGAATAGTAAAAAAGTTTTTCAACGCTCTCTCTAAATCTCTTAATGCTTGTTGAGGAGCGCACTTTGAAACTTCATAATACCAGGGATTTTTACTTTTGACTTCCCTCACCAAACGCTTATGTAAAGTGATAGCATTCAGTCGTTTCTGGTTTGATTCATATTCAGTAATACAAGTTGCTAATCCCCAGTTATAAGCATGACGGGCTACACCTGCGTGCTTGGCAAGTATGGTTTTTTGATAATTATTAACTTTTAATTTAGTCTTGATTGATTGCATTTCAATTTATCGGCCACCTCTTTTAATAGTTTAATAAGTTATACATAAGTCTAGTATATCACAGTAAATGTCTATTTATGTTTAACTTTGTCCAATTATTTTAATACTGTTGATCGCCCTTTGCGACCTTAGAGTCTTTGCAAAAGATTACCATAGCCTGTAGAGAAAATCAAGTCTTGTTTATGGATGCAACCCATTTTGTCCATCATCCCAGAATTGCAACCATTAAGCAAACTATGGAGGAAAGCATTGGTAAGGTGCAAGCGATGCGAAGTGCCTTCTATTTTCCCCTTAGCGATCGCAGTAATATTCGTTTCAATCCCGAATTGGAACCAAAAGGAGCTTTAGGGGACTTAGGTTGGTATAATATGCGGGCAATAGTTGAATTTTTAGCTCCTAACATTAATTTGAGCCAAATTTCAGTCAAAGTTAAACGAGACACCGAAACTAGAGGGATTGTTCGTTGTTCTGGTATGCTCGCTTTTGATGATGACAGTACCTCGACTTGGGATGCAGGATATACTTCAGGTGCGGTAACGATGGATTTGGCTTTAATTGGTACAAAAGGCATTATTACCCTAGATGACTTTGTGTTAGATTGGGTGAATAGTTTTGCCTTTAAAAATCCTCATCTTAAGGCGGGTTTTTATCTCAAAAATGGTATGGATACCCGTGGGGATGTCAAATTTATTGAGGTAAAAAGTGAGCAAAGTTCTCAGGTGAAAATGGTTGAAAATTTTGCTGATGTGGTGTTCAATGGTGTTACTAATTCTACAACAAATTATTATCAAGTGAGTGAAAAAACTCAAGCCTTATTAGATGCAATTTCTGGTTGTGTTTAGTTATTAAGAAGGAAGCAATCTCAGAGGTGTAGGGAGATTGCTTTCTATGGTCGCAATGACGACTATTCAAACTGATTAGAGCTTGCTGATTAAATCTAAAAGTATTTACAGATAAAGGTTTTAGCTTTTTTGAGGTCGAATTGCAGTGCCTGGTATCACGTCTAAAACCCTCAAAAAGGAGCGTATTTTAGGCTCATAGTTGGGCAGAAAAATCATTCTTACAATTCTTACTCCTACCTCCTCGCTCATTCCCATGTCTCCCCTCCTGGGAGGGGGAGGGGCGAGGGGTGGGTTGTCTCCTGTCTCCTGTCTTCCCCTCCTGGGAGGGGTTGGGGGTGGGTTGTCTCCTGTCTCCTACCCTCACCTATAAAACTTTTTCAGCAAACCCTAATTATATATTATTTATTAATTGAAGAAGATAAACTATAAAATTGAACAAGGAAAAATAACAAATGAGAAAATATTTTAATGTAATTCTCGAAAAAGATGTAGATGGTTATTTAGTTGCATCGGTTCCCGTTTTAAAAGGATGTCTACACAATTTAAAAGTTATGGTTAATTAATATAAAGCATTCAAGAAGCTATTGAATTTTGCTTATAAATGAAGAATTTGAACCCTTATAGTTTATGGGTATACAACAATATGATACTTATTGACAAATAACCTCCTGTTTAGCATCAAAAAACAATTTAATTATTATGATTATTTTTATTTTCATCCAGATGTTCATCAACCTGCAAATCTTGTAGCGATAATTCAGGAACTTCTGATGTGAGAATTGTGAGATTGAATTGAAAGACAATTTTATCCTGTTCCAGATTAATATTCGTGATATTTACAATGCTTTGTTTGGGTAATAAACTTTTAACTGGCCGTAACGCACCACTATCTATATTGATTACCAAGCAATCTGTGGGTGAGTTATGCTTCCCTAAAAAATGGTGCGTTACCCTTTCCTGCGGAATGCTGCGCAAACGCTAACACACCCTACTGGACAACTACTTCTTCCTTCTTCCTTTTTTAATAATTTTCAAGAATTACCCACTAATTTATCCCGCAAATGCTTAATCCGATCGCGTAATTTAGCCGCCTCTTCAAATTCCAATTTTTTCGCTGCTTCTTTCATCTGAGTTTCTAACTTTTTAATCCACTCTGGTAGCTCCTCTAAAGATAACTCATCCACCTGTTCATACACCTCTTCTAACTGTTGAGAATTTAAACGGCGTGACACATCCAAAAACGCCAAAATTGCATTACTTTGTTTTTTTACAATAGGCTTCGGTGTAATATTATTCATCCTATTATATGCCAACTGAATTCCTCGCCTTCTCTCCGTTTCATCTATCGCTTTAATCATACTATCTGTCAAATTATCAGCATATAAAATAGCCTGACCCCGGACATGACGTGCTGCTCTACCAATAGTCTGAATTAAAGAACGTTCCGCTCGTAAAAATCCCTCCTTATCCGCATCTAAAATAGCCACTAAAGAAACCTCCGGTAAATCCAAACCTTCCCGTAATAAATTCACCCCAATTAACACATCAAACTCTCCCTCTCTCAACCCCTGCAAAATCTCAATTCTCTGAATAGAATTAATCTCCGAATGCAAATAACGAACCTTCACATTTTGCTCCTGCAAATATTCAGTCAAATCTTCAGCCATCCGCTTAGTTAAAGTAGTAATTAAAACCCTCTCCTCCAACTTAACCCTTTCCCTAATTTCCCCTAATAAATCGTCAACCTGACCCTCAGTCGGACGCAGAAAAATTTCCGGGTCAACCACACCAGTCGGACGAATAATTTGCTCAACAATTCTATCCTCAGATTTTTCTATTTCCCAATCTCCAGGAGTAGCAGAAACCAAAATACATTGATTAACCTTTTGCCAAAATTCCTCAGACTTCAAAGGTCGATTATCTGCTGCACTAGGCAAACGAAATCCATGCTCAATTAAAACCCTTTTCCTAGCTTGGTCACCATTATACATTCCTCGAATTTGCGGAACAGTCACATGGGATTCATCAATAATTAATAACCAATCTTTCGGAAAATAATCAATCAAACATTCTGGTGGTTCCCCTGCTTTTCTACCTGCTAAATGCCGAGAATAATTTTCTACTCCATTACAATATCCCACCTCTCGCAACATTTCTAAATCATATCTACAACGTTGTTCCAAACGTTGAGCTTCTAACAATTTTCCTGCTTTTTCTAATTCCTCTAATTGCTCTTCTAATTCTGCTTCAATATCATCACAAGCTGCTTCTAATCTTTCTTCAGGAGTAACAAAGTGACGCGCTGGATATACATTTAAAGACTCTAAACTTTGGAGAATATTTCCAGTTACAGGGTCAATATAACGAATCGCATCTATTTCATCCCCAAAAAATTCTACCCGAATAATTCTATCCTCATAAGCAGGTCCGATTTCCAAAACATCGCCCTTAACTCTAAATTTTCCTCGACCTAAATCTAAATCATTTCTAGTATATTGAACTGTCGCTAAATCTCTTAAAATTTGTCGTTGATTAATTTCTTCTCCCACTTGTAACTTAATCGCAGCTTTTAAATATTCAGCAGGCATTCCTAAACCATAAATACAACTAATAGAAGCCACAACAATTACATCTCGGCGTTCAAAAAGTGACCGAGTTGCTGAGTGACGCAACATATCAATTTCATCATTAATCGAAGCAGTTTTTTCTATATATGTATCCGTCACTGGAATATAAGCTTCCGGTTGATAATAATCGTAATAACTAACAAAATACTCCACAGAATTATCAGGGAAAAAATCCCTTAACTCATTACATAATTGAGCAGCTAATGTTTTATTATGAGCCAATACTAATGTCGGTCTGCCAACATTTTCTATCACAGAAGCTATAGAAAAAGTTTTACCCGTACCAGTAGCTCCGAGTAATGTTTGAAAATTATGTCCGGTTTGAATATTAGCAGTTAATTGAGCGATCGCTCCAGGTTGGTCACCAGTAGGTTTAAAGGGAGCTTGTAAATGAAATTTTTCCATAATCATAATAAATAATTTTAATCAAAAAAACTGTGAGGGTTCGATTTCTAAGTCCCAGTTTTTGCTGGAGTTTGGCCTCCAAACTCCTACAATAAAGTCCTAAATTGTAGCTGAAAAAGTAGAGTATGGGGAGGGTAGTTTACAGGGATATGTTTTTGAGAATTATGCACTTTGGGCGTGGGAGAAATTTTCCACTATTTTTTTGTCTGAATAGGACTTACGCAGAGACTCTACATATAGAGATATAGAGTTAAAAAAATTGCGAAATAGTTTTTTAACTCTATAGATAGTACATTTGCGTAAGTCCTGATGAATAAATACATTTTTGTGGCAATTTTATAATAAAGTCGCTACAAAAATTTCCATAGAGCTTGACAAAAGATGAGATTTTGTATACATTGATATTGTGACTGGAAAAATACTTAACCTACTAATGCAAGGATATATGTGGTCTGACGCTCTAGCAGCACAGGCTAGCAGATACAATTTAATCATTGCAACGACAGGAGAAAGTGAGTCATGTTTAGCAAAAGCATCAAGAATTCACTCAAAATAGTTATAGGAAGCATCTGTTTGCTACCAGTGTTCATGTATGGCGGCAAATACAGCCTTGCACAACCAAGAGATTTTATCGATAGAAGTACGCAGTACTGAGGGATGCATATATGTGGAGAATCCGCCTACATGCAGGGCTTACATGTTGGACGAAATGAATTTGTATGTCTTAATCCCTCCTTGCCCTCGTTTAATCAAACATTTCTCGACGACATAATTGTTAGCGGGGGTGATATATCACGAGAACAATTCCAAAGGGATGGGAAGAGAATACACATCTGCCCTAGTGGATATGGAATGCGGGGGCTGCACGTAAGCAAAAATTTACTGGCGTGCGCTCCAATAACTCTTACAGATTCAACGCTAGTGCAGGATGGCAGAAATAAGTGACCAGTAGAAGCAATGCCTTCTTCCTGAGATAGAATACTCAGAAGTGTGATCGCGATCGTAAAATAAATGGTCAATAGCCAAGCTAAAAATGATCGGCATT
>NZ_JAAHGB010000038.1:0-65845 GCF_010672695.1 Okeania sp. SIO1H4 | reverse complement strand
TTGTCGGTAGAGTTTTTCCAACTCTTCGATACTTTTGTGTGGTTCTAGCTTTAACAATCTCGGCATGGCGATCGCCCAACTCTTACTATTCATCCCTTAATTTATCAGGTTTAATTTTTTTATACCGGTGCTACCGGATTTGATATAAGACATAGAAAACGTTTGCACAAAATTATCCCGGAAAATTCTGTGTTAGCAAAACTTTCCGTGAAAACATTTGCACAAAATTATCCCGGAAAGTTCTGTGTTAGCAAAACTTTCCGTATGGTCTGAGATTTTTTGCTATATCAAAATTAAATGATAAAACTTCTTAACTAGATAGATATATACAAATATTTTGAATTTGTCAAGTTTTGCGACCCATTGGTATGCACATTGGTGTCCCCCTTACAGGGTCTTGAATAATTTGAGACTCTAAGCCAAATACTAAACGAACCATTCCCACTGTCATCATTTGCTCTGGATAGCCCTGACTCACAATTTGGCCATCCCGTAGCACAATCAAATTATCCCCATATCTACAAGCTTGATTCAGATCGTGCAAAACCATAACTATGGTCCGCCCCTGAGAATCATTCAAATCCTGGAGCAAATCCAGAAGTTCAATCTGGTGAGCTAAGTCCAAAAAAGTAGTTGTTTCGTCCAACAATAAAATTTCTGTATCTTGAGCTAAGGCCATCGCAATCCAAGCTCGTTGCCTTTGGCCTCCAGACAGAGAATCCGGCGATCGCCCTACCAAGTCCAAAAGTTCTGTAGTAGCCAAAGCTTATTGAGTTATTTTTTTAAAATTAATAGATCATTGTTGCTACTAATTCTGATGTAGTAATGGCAAAACGTTTTCCCAACTGCGGCCGTGGACACTACCTGTAATCCAAATTAAAGCTTGAGAAACACTATTTACAGCAGTTTTCTAGTTGATGAAGTACAAAGTTTTATTGCTCTAGGCAACAGGCAACAGGGAATATAGAACCCCTAACCGTATCTTCATATAAATATCAAGTTTTTTTGACTAGGAGACAGGAGACAGGAGACAGAAGGTAAGAGAGAAAAGGTTAAGAGGGAAGATTTGGGGAGAGATAATACAAAAAATTCAACACTCCTTCAACTGAATTTTCCTCAAAATTAATGCGCGAAAAGACTTGACTACCATAATTATATAGATCTCAAATGGGTTCTATAGAAATAAATAGTCTTATAGCTGTACCTCACTATCCTCAAAAGTGCTGTAATTCGCCGAATGTCACCATTACAGTAGTTAAAGCGCTGGCGATGGTATTTAAACCAATACCAATCAAAACTAAGTACATAGTTGAGTTCCTTTTTTCCCAAGCAAGTAGGTAAATGAGAATTGAAATAGCGATCGCGCCACCAAAGGCAGAAATAGGTATAGCAAAGAGAGGAGCATTTGGCAACAGTACAATTACTACCACTGCAGCTAAACTAGGTCTAGCATTCACGCCAATAATACCTGGAGTTGCCAAAGGATTACGGATTAAGCTTTGTAGAATTGCCCCCGATACTGCTAATCCCATCCGCAACAAAAACAACTATTGAGCAAAAACTCCTATTGCGACATCCGCAACAAAAACAACTATTGAGTAAAAACTCCTATTGCGACATCCGCAACAAAAACAACTATTGAGTAAAAACTCCTATTGCGACATCCGCAACAAAAGCAAATGCGATCAAACTAAGCAAAAACTCCTATTGCGCCATCCGCAACAAAACTGCCGAAGAGAAACTAAGCAAAAACTCCTATTGCGCCATCCGCAACAAAACTGCCGAAGAGAAACTAAGCAAAAACTCCTATTGCGTCATCCGCAACAAAACTGCCGAAGAGAAACTAAGCAAAAACTCCTATTGCGTCATCCGCAACAAAACTGCCGAAGAGAAACTAAGCAAAAACTCCTATTGCGTCATCCGCAACAAAAACAACTATTGAGCAAAAACTCCTATTGCCACATCCGCAATCAAACTGCCGAAGAGAAACTAAGCAAAAACTCCTATTGCGCCATCCGCAACAAAACTGCCGAAAAGAAACTAAGCAAAAACTTCTATTGCGTCATCCGCAACAAAAGCAATTATTGAGCAAAAACTCCTATTGCGACATCCGCAACAAAAACAACTATTGAGTAAAAATTCCGATTGCCACATCCGCAACAAAAACAACTATTGAGCAAAAACTCCTATTGCCACATCCGCAACAAAAGCAAATGCTGTGGAAGTAAGCAAAAATTCTTATCAAAATAATATGGGTCGCGCAACCCTGCCTTTTAAGGCGCAATATTTTTGGAGAGTTGCTCACGCATCCCCTACTTCCCCTCTCAGGAGGGGAGGGGTTAGGGGTGGATTGGGAGGGGCGGGGGTGGGTTAACTTTTGACTTCTGACTTCTGACTTCGTTAATGCGGGCAAATATCTGGAATGGGCATCTTGCCCATTCCACAAATCTCAACTAAATATCAAAAAGGAGTCCCGCGTTGTAATCTATGATTCAGCGCCGGGAGGAATTTTTAATTTCAAATAAAATGAAGCTTCATTGTTGATTGATATTTTTCACCATTTGAAATATCGTATAATAATGAAGCAAATAACAACTATATCCTGTAAATTAAAGGTCAGCCCAGAAGTGGCAAAAGAAATAGAAGCCACTATGGAAATGTTTGCTCATGCTTGTCAGTATGTAGACAAAAATAGTGACAAAAAACTGACAAATAATGTGGCCATGCAAGCTTTGATGTACGGTACAGTTAGAGAAAAGTTTCAGTTATCAGCACAAACTACAATTCACGCTATTAGACGAGTATGTTCTAATCGCAAAACTTCTATTACTAATCATATAAAAAAAGAATTAACTTTTGCACCAACATCAGTTGATTACGACAGTAGAAAATTTAGTTTAGATACAAAGAAATGGATTGTGAGTTTAAAGCTTTTGAGTAAGCGCACAAAGTTTGAGTTATTAATAGGTAATTATCAACGAGGAATCTTAACAGGTAGTAAGGCTACTTCAGCAGTCTTAACTAAAAGAAAAGATGGAACTTACTATATAAACATTCATGTTAATCATATTGTTCCGGAGCCAGAGCCAACAAATAAAATAATAGGAATTGATTTAGGCAGGACAGATATAGCCTCAACATCTGAAGGTGAATCATGGTCAGGTAAAAATATAACTTCTAAGAGAAATCATTATTCTCAAATCAGAGCAGTTCTACAAAAAAAAGCATCTAAAGGCACTCGTAGTAGTCGGAAAAGATGTCGGCAACTACAGCAACGGTTATCAGGAAAAGAACGACGCTTTCAGAAACACGTTAATCACGAAATAACAACTTATTTAGTCAGAAAAGCAGCGACTATTGACATCCTCCCGACGCTGCACTTGCGTGACAGCGCGGGATTCCCCAACATCACTGATGGGGGCTTTCTGCTTCAATGCACCCGCCTTCGGGGATTTACTCCCTTCAGGTCTTACAGTCGCTCCACAGACTGACACTGCCTGCACGGCAGCCTTCTTGGTGGGCGTTCCCTTGCGTCTATCGCCGACGCGGGTTCCCATCCGCAAAATGTTTATACTTGCATTAATATCTCTATCATGGTGAGCTGTACATTCTGGACAGTCCCACTCTCTAACTAATATCTAAAGGTAGTTTATCTACCACATACCCACAATTAGAACAACCCTTGGAACTGGGAAAATATCTATCAATTTTAATTAATTCCCGGCCGTACCATTCTGCTTTGTACTCTAATTGTCTGACTAATTCTCCCCAGTTAGCATCACTTATTGCTCTTGCTAGCTTATGGTTCTTGACCATGTTTTTTACTGCCAAGTCCTCAACTACAATAGTTTGATTTTCTCTAATAAGTTGGGTTGTCAGTTTATGGGTATAGTCTAGCCTGGAATCTTTAATTTTTGCGTGTATCTTGGCTACTTTCAGTCTAGCTTTTTGATAGTTATTAGACCCCTTAGTTTTCCTCGATAGAGACTTTTGAGATAATCTGAGTTTTTTATACAGTTTATTAAAATATTTAGGGTTGTTAACTTTTGTACCATCGCTTGTGGCAATCAGACTACTAATACCTACATCTACACCTACTCTTTTTTTGAGTGGCTTGAGTTTTAAATCTCTGTTGTCGTTAAACCTTAAGGATACTGACCATCTATTAGATGGGTCAAGTTTAACTGTTATTGTAGTAGGACTGCAACCTAGGGGTAGTTGTCTACTCCATCTAATTGGTAATGGTTTACTACATTTAGCTAGATATACTTGACCATTTTTCCATTGAAATGCACACTTTGTGAATTCCGCACTACCTCCGTGACGTTTTTTCTTAAAGTTAGGGTATTTAGTACGTTTATTGAAAAAGTTAGTAAAAGCTGTCTGTAAATGTCTTAAACTTTGCTGTAATGGTACACTACTTACAGATGTGAGAAAGTTTAAGTCTTCCTGCTTTTTCCAAGAACTCAGCATGGCCGAAGTTTGCTTGTAGCTTACACGCTCCTGTTTCTCGTACCAAGCTTGAGTTCTAATAGCCAAAGCTTTGTTGTAGATTAGTCGCACACAGCCTAAAGTTCTCCGCAACAAGTTTTCTTGTTCTGGAGTAGGATAGAACCTAAATTTGTATGCTTTCTCGACCATCTATTGCTAGGGAATTAACTTTTCACAGTTTTAACACATTGTTTGTGAAATATCAACATTGATTGCGATTCATCCCGACGCTCCCCTTCGGGAGAGCGCGGGTCTTCTCGCAACACTTTGATAAAAATTCTATTGCCATAGAAGATTTAACTAATATTAGACAAAGAACTAATCAGCAACCAAGAAGTAAGAAAGAAAGAAGATTATCTAATAGTTGGGCTTTTTATCAGTTCAGAATGTTTCTTGCTTATAAATGTGTGTTACATGGCGTGAAATTAATATTAGTTAATCCAGCATATACTAGCCTTACTTGTCATAAATGTTTGCATATAAGTCCGACAAAAGAAACTACATATAGGAAGGGTAAAAACTACCACTGCTTTCATTGTGGGTGGAAAGGCGATGCTGATTATAATGGTGCAAAAAATATAGCTGCTTTGGGGTTGAGTGTAAACCTGCCTGGAGGTCCCTGGTTATCCTGTGAAGTTAGCAGTCTTGATTTCGTGCCAAGACAGCCGACTATATGGGATATACTGGAGGGCTACGAAAAGCCCGCATCAAATCAGAGATTATGATGCTGGGTAGTTTACGTCCTGTCTATAATGTCTAGAATAATTAAAAGCCCAAAATCTATCCAGTCTACAAACTGGCCTTCATGGTTCATATCAAACGCCTGGAACTAACTAACTTTAAATCTTTCGGTGGCACTACTACTATTCCGTTGCTACCCGGATTTACTGTGGTTTCTGGGCCTAATGGTTCGGGCAAGTCCAACATTCTCGACGCACTCCTTTTTTGCCTGGGGTTGTCCACTTCCAAAGGTATGAGAGCCGAACGCCTGCCAGACCTAGTTAATAACAAATTAGCAGGACGTAAAACTGTTGAAACTATAGTCAAGGTCACTTTTGATTTAGAAGATATAAAAACGAGTCTAAATGGCTACGAAGACCCCGAACCTTCAGAGTCAGAAACCCAAACAACTACAGAAAATCCACCAGAAGTCATAAAAAATGGAGCAAATACTCCAGAATCTGACGATCCATTTGAGATAGCTTCATCTTTTCATTCTTTAAGTGAGTGGAGTATTTCCCGTCGCCTCCGAGTCACAAAACAAGGGACTTA
Source organism: Okeania sp. SIO1H4 (assembly GCF_010672695.1). Taxonomy (NCBI): domain Bacteria; kingdom Bacillati; phylum Cyanobacteriota; class Cyanophyceae; order Oscillatoriales; family Microcoleaceae; genus Okeania; species Okeania sp. SIO1H4. The sequence goes on along the minus strand of NZ_JAAHGB010000038.1, from coordinate 60,082 downwards.
CACCTCCACTTATTATATGAATGGTCAACCATGCACCCTGACCGAACTCCACGAACAACTAAATCAACTCCGGGTCTACGCCGAAGGATATAACGTTGTGCTTCAGGGTGACGTAACCAGCATTATTTCCATGAAGTCTCGCGAACGTCGGGAAATTATTGATGAAATGGCAGGAGTGGCTCAATTTGATAGAAAAATTACCCTGGCCAAAGATAAATTAGACTTGGTGAAAGAACAAGAAGAAAAGAGTGGCATTGTAGAAAAAGAACTGAAAAAACAATGTGACCGTCTTTCCCAGGACTGTGTAAAAGCTCAAAAATATCAAGAATTGCGGGGTCAAGTCGAACAAAAGAGTCTCTGGCAAACAATTCTCAAATGGCAAAATCTACAAAAACAAGAGTGGAAACTTAGAGAAAATATAGAATCAGGCGATCGCTCTGCCACGGAAATTAACCAAAATATTCAAACCAAACAAACCGAAATTCAACAGGCCCAAACCGAACTAGACCAACTCAATGTCCAAGTTAAAGCTTTGGGAGAAGAAGAACTGTTGGCCTTACAATCAACCCTGGCCACCCAAGAAGCTGACCGCCGTCAACTAAAACAAAAGCATAAAGAATTAGAAAGCACCATTGAGCAAACCATCAAGAACCTCAGCCAACTTGAACAAGAAATACAGAAACATCAACAAAATCTGGAAATATTAGCCACAAACAAAATTGTTCAAGCTCAAGAAGTCGAATCTCTAGAGACCACTCGCAACCAAGCACGGGAAACTCTCAACCAACAACGAGAGTCAGCTAGTGCTATTGCCTCTACTGCCGAAGCTTGGATACAAGAACAAGCCCAACTTCATCATCAAATTGAAACTCTACAGCAAACTCTCAACCCCCAACTGACCGAACAAGCAAGAGTTAGGGAACAAATACATCAGCTAGAAAAGCAAATCCAGGAACAGCAAGAGTCCATGGCCGCCCTGGGGGTAGAAATAGAAAATCAAAATGCTTACCATGAAAAAATAGAAAAGTCAAGAGAAACCGCCAATTATCAAGTAGAATCCTTGACCAAACAATTAGCAGCAGTAGAACAAGACCTACAAATTCAACAAGATACTCAAACTCGCCTTCTCCAAGAACAAAGGGAAAGACAGCGGAAACTAGATAAATTAGAAGCCCAACAACAGGCAGTTCAAGAAGCTTCGGGAACTTATGCCACAAAAATGCTGCAACAGTCTGGTATTTCTGGCATTTGTGGTTTAGTGGCACAACTAGGGAGAGTAGAACCAAAATATCAGTTGGCTTTAGAAATTGCTGCCGGAGGCCGTCTGGGAAATATGGTGGTAGAAAATGATGCAGTGGGAGCTGCCGGGATTGAATTTTTGAAGCGACAAAGAGCTGGGAGAATGACGTTTTTACCTTTGAATAAAATTCGGTCTCCTCGTCTCAACCGAGATGATAGTTTGCGTTGGGGAGCAGCGGGGTTTATTGATTATGCGGTGAATTTGATTGACTGTGACTCTCGTTATCAGAATATTTTTGCCTATGTTTTTGGCTCTACGGTGGTATTTGATACTTTGACAAATGCTCGGAAATATTTGGGTAAACATCGAATTGTTACTCTGGATGGGGAAATATTGGAGACCAGTGGGGCGATGACTGGAGGAAGTGTGTCCCGTCGTTCTGGTAGCTTGCATTTTGGCACGGTTGATGGTAATGAGTCAGCAGAAATAGGGGAAATGGAAGTTCATCGTCAGCGCCTCCAGGAAATAGATATTGTTTTGGAGCGCTGTCAGGTAGAGATTTCTCGGAGAAAGGAGGATGTGAAGGAGCGGGCGCAAGCTTTGATGGAAGGGAAGCAGTATTTTAGAGAAACTCAGCTCAAAGTGGAGCAAATTGAGTCAGAGCTGCAAAAATTGACCAGACAACAAGAGCAAGGACAAGGACAATTAGAGAAAAATCATCGAGAATTGGTCAATGCTCAAACCAGATTAACATTCCTAGACCAAGAAATTCCGACCAGAGAAGTCCAATTAACAAAGTTAAAGCAAACTTTGGCCGAGTTGGAAAAGTCTCATACTCACAGTGAGTGGCAACAAATGCAGGAGATGATTCGGTCTCAAGAGCTAGTATTACAAGATCGGGAGGGTGCTTGGCGAGCTGCCCAACAACAACTTCAAGAGTTGGAAAATCAACAAAGGCTTTTACAAGAAAAGGTAGAAGCTATTTCTCGTCGGCAGTCAGAATATCAAGAGCAAGAATTAGCAGCTAGGGAAAATATTAAAGATATAAATAGTCAAGTATTGGTTGTGGACGAGCAAATTGCTGAAATTAAAGCAGGTATGGCCAAAGCAGAAGAAAAGTTAGGCACAGAAAAACAAAAAAGAGACCAAGCAGAGGCAAGTCTGCGAGAACTTTATTTAGCTAAACAGCAATTAGAATGGCAACTACAAAAATTGCAAGAATCTCAGGAGGGACGTCGGGAACAGTTAGTGACTTTGCGGACTCAGTTAGAAGAACAAAAGGCAGAGTTACCGGAGCAAGTGCCAGAAGTGCCGGAAAATATTAAAATAGGAGAATTAGATAAGGAGGTGCGATCGCTACAGAAACAACTTCAGGCCTTAGAACCTGTAAATATGTTGGCCTTGGAAGAATATGACCAAACCCAAAAACGTTTGGAAGAGCTAACTCAAAAATTAGCCACTCTGGAAGGAGAGCGGACGGAGTTGTTGTTAAGAATAGAAAACTTTACTACTTTGAGACAACGTTCATTTTTTGAGGCTTTCAATGCTGTGAATCAAAATTTTCAGACCATTTTTGCCCAACTTTCTGAAGGAGATGGTTATCTACAGTTAGATGATACAGAAGACCCATTCAACAGTGGGTTAAATTTAGTAGCCCACCCCAAAGGAAAACCAGTCCAGAGATTGGCCTCTATGTCTGGGGGAGAAAAATCTTTGACAGCTTTAAGCTTTATATTTGCCTTACAGCGTTACCGCCCATCTCCTTTTTACGCCTTTGATGAAGTGGATATGTTTCTGGATGGGGCAAATGTGGAGCGATTAGCTAAAATGATAAAACAACAGGCACAACAAGCTCAATTTATTGTTGTCAGTCTACGGAGGCCAATGATGGAATCATCCCAGCATACTATCGGTGTGACTCAAGCTAGGGGCGCTCATACCCAAGTTTTAGGGATTAAAATGACTAGAGATTAAATCTATTTGGAGAAGGAGACAGAAGTCAGAATAAAGGAGTCAGGAGTGAGAATAAGCTTCTGTGGATTCAAGACCGATAAATTACAATATAGAGATATAGAGATTAGTAATTTATTTTAACTTTTGACTTATTATAATACTGCCTCAGTCTGACTAAATTCTTTATTGATAAATTACAATGTAAAAATTATTAATTTCTCTTAACTTTTAACTTTTAAATTTTGACTTTTGACTTGTTATTTGACTTTTGACTTTTAAATTTTGACTTATTATAAGAATCAGGATTAAACAATAATGACATTTGAACAAATTTGGCAACGCTCCGATCTGTTAGGAACTCAAATAATCACTCGTGATAAAGGTAAGCGCTTAGGAGTAGTAAGCCAGTTATGGGTAGACGTCGATCGGCGGGAGGTAGTAGCTATTGGACTACGAGACAATATATTAGCCGTAGCTGGAATACCTAAGTTTATGTTTCTCAATAATATCTGCGAAATAGGTGATGTCATCTTAGTAGATAACGAAGAAGTAGTAGAAGAAGATATTGATGCTGAAGCCTATAGTAGCCTAATAAATAGTGAAGTCCTGACAGAAAATGGTGAACTTTTAGGTAGAGTTAGAGGTTTCAAGTTTGATACTACAGATGGCAAAGTTTTGTCATTGATTATTGCTTCTATTGGTATACCCCAAATTCCAGATCAAGTTATTAGTACTTATGAACTCTCAATTGATGAAATTGTTAGCAGTGGGCCAAATCGCCTGATTGTGTTTGAAGGATCTGAAGAAAAACTCAAACAGTTAACAGTAGGAGTATTAGAACGTTTAGGTTTAGGAGAAGCACCTTGGCAAAAAGAGGAAGATGGATTATATTATCCTCCCACTGTGAAACCTGATAATCAATTAAGTCCAGGGCAACCAGCTACTCGGGAACCCATTCGCAGAGAAACACCCTCAACTCAAGAAGCATGGGATGAAGACTGGGCAGAGCCAGAACCTAGAAGACCTAGAGTAGTTGAACCTGAACCTATTTATGATGACTACTATGAACAAGAAGTTGCTCCCCCTCCACGGCAGCTAGAGCGAGAAGCAGTTTATGAAGACTATTATGAAACAGAAGCAGTTGTTGCACCACCAGTCGCCCGTCAGGTAAGACAAAATCCTACTTATGATGAGTATGAAGAAGATAATTGGGGAGAGTCAGGCGGATATGAGTATGAAGATGAGAAATATGAAGAGAAAAAATATAAACCTGCTACAGAATATGAATATGACGAAGACATAGAAAAAGATGCCTGGGCTGATGATGAGGTTCCAAAACCCTATCAAGCACCTCGTGTAAATATTCCTCAGAAAACTAAGATGCCAGAATATGAAGAAGAACCTGGTGGTTATTGACATACTCCCGACGTTGTGCTTATGCGACAACGCGGGATTATTCAGCCTGGAAATGCCGGGTTGCTGTTTCGTTTGAGGTGATGTCCTCCCCCTGTGTTGATAATAATCCTATCCTGTTGATATAGCAGAAGTAATAACTCTATTAGCTGAAGATACTGAAAGGTCTAGGTATTCTATATGCTCACAATTAGTACAAGATGGTGTATGGGTTGAAATTGAAAGGCGTGAAAAGTATTATGATTATAAAGAGAGGGTTGATAAGTTCAAAATAAAAAGCAAAAAATAACTCTTGAGAACTAGAACTTTCCAAGAAACATTTTTACTGTCTAGTGTGGTGGTAGACAGTTCACTAGACAGTAATTTTCTGGACTATTGACCAAGTAAATGCGACAATGATAGTAATCAAGTTGATAAAGAATGCCAAAATCAATTATATCATGTCCGGTTGAATAATTAGACTTTGGTGGAAGGAAGGCAGAAGGCAGCTATGCTGGAGGCAGAAGGTTTTCTCCTATTATCACCTTAATTTTATACACGCTCCAATGCTACCGGACATGATATTATATCAAATCCGTTTAATTGGACATAAAAAAAATCTTCAATCGCCATAACTACGTTTATCTTTGTAATTCTTTCTCCTCCTGACTCGGTCCTCCTGACTTCCCCTCCACGGTCGGGGGAGGGGCGAGGGGTGGGTTGACTCCTCCTAACTTAACCATTCTATGGCTGTTTAACCGGATTCGATATTATGAGTCACTGCTTCGTTCAATTACTGAATGCTTTGCCATACGATAATCAAAACCGTTTAATTAGATCGTAATGAACTGGAAATTATTTTGGCGTAAAGTTTTGGGTTTGCCACAGACCTATTTTCTAATTGTAGGGACAGGATTAGGATATGTGAGCTTGATTATCTGGTTGGGAAATCGCCCCCTTACCTTAATTGTCGGGGGAGCAATTGCCCTTGTCATGGTGGCAGTTTGGTTTGGGAAACTCAGACAATTCTATGGGTGCAGTAGCCCTAATCTACTCGATGCAGCAATATTTCTCAATGAATTGGCAAGTATTGAAGGGAAACTTGAAGGACGTAAAGATGCCGATTGGGAACAAACCCTCATTTTGGTCAAACAAATCCAAATTTTTGCCCAACGCATAGCTAACCGAGAATCAAGTTTAATGCCGGAATTATTGGAGACTCTCTACACGGTTTTATCTCTTTGTGAGCAAGTAGCATTTGCCTTACTAACCTTGGACAAAATGCAAACTGAAACCTACAGAAGTCTGACCCGACAGCATTTAGAAACTACTTGTGAGCGAGTGCAAGAAACTCATCGTTTGCTACAAGAGTTACAAGATCGGGTGCTTTTGTCTTCTTTAGAAGCATCTACTGAACAAGCCAGTTTACCCCGCAGTCTCCGAGTAATCATTGCTGAAAATCAAACTGTCTTAGATAAGATCGGAACAAAATCATCGTCAATCCATGGAGGTTAGTTATGCTCAAAAAAGGACGTTTCTGGTTTCTCATCGGAGTTTGCCTTGCTTTATTCTGGGGATGTGTAGTCGAGCAAAAGGTAGATTCCTTTGCCAGTGCAGAGAGATATCTTCAGGAAAAGTTACTTCCTAAGATTTCCGTTGCCACATCCCTAATTCCCGATCGAGTAGCTTCGCGCTACACTATCGATGGGATTCAAGAACCTCTTCCTCCTATTGAACAGTTTCCTCTTTATGCTGCTCAACCCTCTACAAACCCCAAGGTAGTTTATCTCGAAATATTCAGTTCTTCAGAAAAAGCCAATATCAAAAAGCAAAATGAAGGTTGGTTGGTAGAAGTTGCTCAAGCTTTTAACCGAGAAAGAAAAACCATTAGTTCCGGTCAAGTTATTCAGGTCGGGGTGAGAAAAATTCCTTCGGGAACTGCCGCCAAGTTATTGGCTGCTGGCAAAGTGACACCGACAGGGTATTCTCCCTCTAATGATTTGTGGGTGGCAATGCTGTCAAGTCAAGGAATTAAAACCATCTCTATCCTTCCCCGTTTAGTGCCGAACGTTGGCGGTTTTGTCCTTCAAGATTCTGTTTATCGGGAATTAGCTGCAAATGGCGAAGTGAATTTTGACAAGTTGCTGAATGCCATCGCCTCTGGTAAACTTTCTGTTGGCTATCCCAATCCCTACAGTAGTTCTACAGCTCTGAATCTGCTCTACTCGATCTTTTGGCGAGCAGCAGGACACCAACAAGATGGAGAACCCCTAACAATTGCTGACTTAGAATCTCCTCAAGTCAAGTCAGTATTTCAAAGCTTTCAGAAACAGGTATTGATTACCACAACCACGACTCTAGACTTGCAAGAAATTTTTATCCGCGACAAGGAGAAGTTACAAGCATTTCCCTTGGAATATCAAAATTATCAGCAACTCAAAAAAGTACCTGGATTTGAGAAAACCGTTTTTATCCCCTTTGGCATTCCTCATAATAATCCTCTGGTCGGATTTTCCTGGAATACAGCTAAACAACAAGAAGCCTTGCAAAAATTTGCATCATTTGCTGCTTCTGATGCCATGAAAAAACTAGCCGAGCAACAAGGGTTTGTCGAGACAGATTATCTTTTAGCTCCCAATCTTCCCCCCATTCCAGAAGGAGAAGTTTTAACCACTGCTCAATCATTTTGGAAGCGTCAGAAAGATGCAGGACGTACAGTTTATTTAATGACGGTAATCGATACCAGTGGTTCGATGGAAGGACAACCTCTAGGGATGGTAAAAGAGGGTCTGCGCATTGCTACTCAAGAAATTAATCCAGGTAATTATGTAGGTTTAATTAGTTATAACGAAGGCCCAAGGGAAATGGTGGAATTAGCCCCTTTTGATGAAATGCAGCACAAACGGTTTCTAGCTGCTATTGATAATTTGCGTGCCGATGGCGGAACGGCAATGTATGATGCAATGATGGTGGCGTTAGGGAAATTGCTCGAACAAAAGAAAGTTAATCCTAATGGTCTTTTTTATATATTAGTCTTAACTGATGGTCAAACCAATGAAGGTTTTGTCTTCGGAAAAGTCAAAGAGGTTCTCCAATACAGTGGGGTGCGGGTTTATCCTATTGCTTATGGGGATGTGAATCAACAAGAATTAGAAGCGATCGCTGCTCTACGGGAATCTACCGTTAAAACTGGTACTCCAGAAACCGTCAAAGAACTCCTAAAAGGTTTATTCCAGACTAATTTATAGGGCTAACTACTGAAGTAAAAAAATTGGACAAAGTTTGACAAATATTAAGAAATATTGAAAATAAATTGATGTTCTGCTGATGTTCTGCTACTATTAATTTTGAAGATGACAGAGACTTGTTTGCGAAGCATTCCGCAGGAAACGCTGCGGTCAATTTGGAAAACTATGTGCATCAGTAGGTGGAGTTCCCGCCAATTTTAAGCCTGTGGAGAAGATAAGTTGCAGACTGCGGTCAGTGGTCTTCAGTGTTTGCGCAGCATTCCGTAGGAAAACAGAAAGCTAGCTCCAGAGATGCATGCAGTCATGCATGGGTAAGTTTGGGTAAGTTTAGTAGAACGGAAATGAAACAACTAAATCGTTACCTGTTAACCATTCTTGGACTCGGTTGGTTGAGCTTTATGGTCGCAGGTTTGGTGCTCAATCAGGTTTTGCCTGTGCCTAATTTTGTTCTTCTCATAGAGCGGAGTTATTGTCCGCCCCAACAATGGCAACAAGTAGTAGAAGAATATATCGATTTATATCGGCAACATCAACAACATCTTGTCAAGATTGAATCTGTAGTTTTGTTTAACGATCTAGGAGAAGAAGTTTTGACGACTGTCCCGACTCCAGAAGAATTACGAGGTCAAGGCACCTACGGACGCTCTAGTCCCCAACGTGAGGCTGAATTAAGGAAAGCTTATGACCAAGTCAAGGTTATTCGCTGCTTGTGAAGAATTCAGAGGTCGTATCCCACATTCCGCACCACAAAATGTAGTATAGAACAAGGAGACAGGAGACAGGAGACAACTCACCCCTAACCCCTCCCAGGATGGGAATACAGGAGACAACCCACCCCTCGCCCCTCCCCCTCCCAGGAGGGGAGAAATGGGAATGAGCGAGGAGGTAGAAGTCAGAATTGTCCCTCAAGTTTTCTGCCATAATCATCCCAAAATACTAGCTTTTTGAGCTTTTTCCACCAAAAAGCTGGTACTTTTTCCAGACCTAAAATTGCTCAAACCAATATCAGTCAAGACTTTCAGATTTAATCAGCAAACCCTAGTTATATCATGTTCCCCTCCGGGGGAGCTACGAATTGCGGATAATCAGTTATAAAAAACCTTCTGCCTTCTAACCTTGCTCTTTCCCTTCTGCCTTCTGCCTTTTTTCCTCCAAAGTGTAACTATTCAACCGGACATGATATTATTTGCTCTTACTTGCATCAATTTATTGAAATTCTCTGCTGAAATTCAAGAAAATTTCTTCACTTGAAGAAGGAGACAGGAGACAGGAGACAGGAGACAGGAGACAGGAGGAAAATTACTTGGGGTTAGAATCCCCATGTAATTTTGAACACCCCCGTTGACGGTGGGGTATTAAACCCACAAAGAAAATGATAAAATGGCCGAAACCTTTGCCTGTTTTCCCCATCTCCGCGTCTCCGTGTCTCCGTGTCCCCGTGTCTTACCCCCACCAACCAATTTTTTCAGCAAACCCTAATTACTTCAATATCCCCCACTCCTCTACTCCCTCACTCCCTTAAGAAAATAAGTAGTCATATCTCCTTTCCCTTTGATTGAAACTTTACCCCGCTGTTCAAATACAAATTTTTTCTGGAGTCGCTGATATACAAGACTGGTAACTTGAATTTTACGAGAAATACCAGTAGACTCCATCCGAGACGCAATATTGACAGTATCGCCTCATAAATCATAGATAAATTTAGTTTGACCAATAACTCCAGCAATCACAGGTCTCACATGGATACCAACTCGCAAATTCAAAGGTTTTTCTAACCGATCACATAGATTGGCAAAACTAACCTGCATATCTAGTCCCATATTAGCGATCGCCTCCAAATGCTTATCTAGCTGAATTAGCAAACCCCCAACTACCATATAAGCATCCCCAATAGTTTTGATTTTCTCTAAATGATGTTTTTGAGTCAGTTGGTCAAACTTAGAAAAAATCAAATTCAGAAAATTTACAAGTTCAATGGGAGAAACATTGGAGCAAAACTCAGTAAACCCCACCAAGTCAGCAAATAACACACTCACATCATCAAAACTATCAGCGATCGCCCTTTGTTCTTCTTGTAGACGTTGAGCAATTTGAACTGGCAAAATGTTTAGCAGCAACTGTTCCATTTGTTTTCGCTGAAACTTTAAAGCTTCCTGCACCATTTTCCGCTCAGTAATATCAGAAACAGTACCCTCGTAATACAACAATTTGCCCTGAGAGTCATGTACAGCACGAGCATTTTCAGAAACCCAAATTGTCTGACCATCTTTGCGATATGCTAAGGACTCAAAATTATATACAGCATTATCTACTCTCATTGCTGCTACAAATTTTTGCCTGCGGTTAGGATCGTAATCAAGCTGTCGAGAAATATCTTTAATATTTTTGAGTAACTCTTCTGGTGAATGATAACCATAAATTCTTGCTAGTGCCATATTTGCACTAATAATATCAAATTTCATATAAGCATGATGAAGTGTTATACGATTTTTAAAAGCAATGATGAAGTGTTATACGATTTTTAAAAGAGAATACAGCAAATTTCAGGATAGTGAGGTACAGTTGAAAATTAATCTATAATTTTGATTCATTCCTTGTCCTCAGATACCGTGTTCCCTAAAAGCATAAAATTTTGTACCTGATCAACTTGAAAACTGCTGTATTACAAACTGTGTAGGTAAGGAAGAAGGAAAGACTGACGTTGGATAAAGTAAGAAAAAAAAGCAATAAAATGATATGTTTTATTGCTTAATTATATCGATAAGTTTTGACAGCAATATATAAATTATTATCAATAATCTCTATGATAACATGATATACATGATATAATAATTGCTGATCAATAAAATTATACCAAATTCAAAAAAGGTAGTTACACGATTAATCTCTATATTTCCACCAACAGACCAAACTACTGTAGCAATATTTTATGAAACTGGTATTATACTAATTGACACTACGAAAAAAAACACGCTCATTATATATTCTCTCTCCTCTCCTCATCTCTATTATTTTTAGCAAACATTTATCAAACTGGTATTATATTCTTTGGAGTACAATAGAGTACAACTAGTAAATAAAGTGTCACAAAAAAAAGACGATAATGAAATTATCGCCATGATTAAAAATGAAAGTAGAGAAAAAAATGTCTTCAACGAGTGGTTTTATCCCTTTGTTGACGTCTACGATCGCGCCACTCAGCCGCCGTTAAATATATCACACCTCCAGTAACAATTAACATTAGTCCTGATGCTACTATCGCCATAATATTTACGACTGTTAATTCCACAACTCCTCCTCAAATTTTAGATTTTTTCTTTTAGATTTTATCAAAAAAAAATGCTTTAGAGTAACTAAACTATATTTAGGCGTTGGTGAATCAAGCTATGAAAGCTAAATTTATAAAGTATAAAATGCTTTTTAATTAGTATTTAGGCGATCACCATTTAAAAAAATCATAGCCAAAATCACCAACGCCTATATTTACATAAAAACATTCTCCAAAATAATTATTTCCATATACAGAATGTAATAAATAATTGTTCTTTCTCTTCTTCCTTATTCCCTCTCATATCATGTCCGGATAATTAGTGATCAAAACACTTTCTGCTTTTCCTCTTTTTTCTTCCCTCCTGACTCGGTCTTCCTGACTACTCGATCATTATTTATAAGTATTCAAACGGACATGATATTACTTCTTCCTTCTGCAACTACAACCCAGGTCGCTCTTCTAAAATTGTAAACCTAACATGATTAATTGCCAAATTACCAATTGAAATTTTTTCCTTATTAACAGGTATCCCCTTACTTTTCAGAGTTTCAAACTTAATTCCTTTACCAATTTCCACATGATACCAAGCTAAACCCATAAAAAACCTTAACGGATAAGGGCCTCCTTCTTGTAAATCATCAGGGTTTGATTCCATAGGAACCCAACCAAAACCAGGTAGATAAAATTCTAACCAAACATGATTAAATTCTGGCTCTAAAGGCACACTTTTTCTATCAGCAAAAGCTGGACATTTATAGCGACCCACTGTACGACAAGCAATATTATTTAATCGTGCCAAAGCTAACAATAACCCTACATATTCTCCACAAGAACCAACACCTCTTTCTAATACAATATCTGGAGTATCAATCTTAGTTGTTACTCCATAAGAAAGTCGATCGTAGACATAATTCCGAATATTGAGAAGTTGACGCAATAGATTTTTTTCTTGTAAAATAGCATCTTTTGCTGCCTGGATAACTATCTCTTTATCCATCGCCAAATTATCATTATCTACCAGATATTTTTCCTGAAAACCTTCTGGCAATTCCGGAATATTTTCTACATTAAAAGGTTGAATTTGGTACTTAATTGCCCTGACTTCTAATAACGCCTTCCAACCAAATATACGCCTTTCACTTTGACGCAATGGTTTAAACCGAAAAACAGCAACTTTTTCACCATTTTGAATTTCTTCAGTAAAAGGTATTCCTATAGGAGAAATTTCCCTAACTTTTTGGCGATGAGTTTCTGATGGTAAAGCAATACGCCATTCTAAATCTTCTAAAAAAACTTCATCTAATGGTTCTAATTCCTCAACATAAGACATCTCTATTAAAAAAACATTAGAAACAGCATACTTTTCCTGTTCATTGTAATAAAAATAAAGAGGATGTATAAAAGAGCGATCGCGCTTACTCAGTTCATACTGTTTTTCTGAGTTTGGATCATCCCTAATATAAAGTTCGTCTCCAGCATAAGCGACATAAAGCTGTCTTTCCCCGGTATTTATATCCAGATAAAATGCTAACCCCGTAGGACTTTCAAAAGGAGTCAGTACGCTAAACTTAACTTTACCCGTTGCTCTTTCTAAACAATAAACCGTTTGCTCCTCGCGGTCGCAAAGCCACAATTCTTCATCTTGTACTGTAATATTTTCAAACCCTATTCCTGGAGCATAAAACCCAGTAATTTGTTGTCTAGTATTTTTATCTAATACAAAAATCTTACCTAGTTTTTGACAAGTGACATAAACTGTTGATTCCCAAACAGCAATTCCATCAGCAGGATAAGGTAAAGTGAAAAAATGTTGCCATTTTCGGCGTCCCTCTGATGAATTACCAATTGCATTGAGACAGAAATAAACTTCATTTTCCCTTGTCAACCAAAGAGTATCTTTCCAAAGCGCGAGACCTGTAACATCAATAAATTCATTAGTTTGAAAGGGATTTATAACTGTTGTATTATCTGTTTTTGGGTCAATTTCTAGCAGAAAACCACGGTTTTTGTCAATGGCATAGAGAATCTCTCTAGAAAAAGCAATACTATGTAGTGAGGCAACTCCAATTGGTCTAATAGTGCGTGGTCCAGAATATTGTTTTTGCATACTTTTAGGTGATTCAAAATTCGTGTTAAATTCAGAATAAATATTTTCGCAGTAGGTTTTGAGTATTCGTTTACTAAGCTACTTAGTATTGAAACTATATAATTTATTTGTCAAAAGTCACCCTGAATAGAGAAAATAAAATCTAAATGCGTCTGATGTTTACTATACAATTATTGACAAAATTCAATTGTTTATGCTAATGCTTCACAAAAAACTTATATTTTATAGAATAAATACCCTATTAAAGAAATATAGCAAAACTTAATACCAATACTTTCTTCGGCAATTAGGCGCATTTTATCTCTCAATAAATAATTATTTTTTAGCTGTTATTAGGTAAGCATTCAGCTATTATAAATCTCCAGAAAAGAGAGAACAGGGAACAGGGGAAAATAATTGATAATTTATGAATAATAATTGATTTTATTTTTGATTTTCGCCAGATTTCTATTAGCAGTCAGCTAGCTAATAGCTAACAACTGTTTGCGCAGCATTCCGCAGGAAATGCTGACGTTATTAGATCAATATAGGAACCAGAATGCACCTTTTTTTTTGGTAAGTCAAATTACACCTAGAGCATAACTATTGCAATGTTTCAATTTATCACATTAATTCCTACTACATTTATAATTATTTGCCTATTAGCTAATCAAGCTGTATCCAAAACTGCAGATGTGGATAAATTATGGGATAAAACTTCAGTGAAAACCAAAAAAGGGCATTGTTTGTCATGCAAAAACTTTAAACTAATATCAAAATCAACTCCAAAACTAATTTATAAATATCAACATAAAAACCTGAAACGAAAAATTTTAAGCTCTAAATTACTAAAAAATCAAGGATTAAAATTAATAGCCAACTCCAAAACTTCTCCTCAACAAAAAAACATTATACAAATACAAACTCAAATTCAAAACCTATCCAATACTCAGCAAAGACTCACTCACCCTCAAATTATTGATACCTTAACTCCAAAACAACCAAGTTATGCCCAAAATACTCCAACAAATCAAGACATACGACAAAATTTACCAGATAACCCCCGACCAGATCCAAATCGCGATCGCTTTCTCCAACCCCTTCCCCAACCAACTCAACCAGAAGAGCCAAAAGAAGAAGAACTCAAAAAATCACCACCACCTCAACCTCTGCCAGATGAGCCTACTCAAAAAATTCCCGTGCAGAGAATTTTAGTATTAGGAAGTACAATCTTAACCCCAGAAGAAATTAATTCCCTCATTGGGCCATTAGAAGGACGTTTAGTTACCCTATTAGAACTTCGGCAAATAGCAGATAAAATTACCGAAATTTATCTAGAACGTGGCTATATCACCTCAAGAGCAATTTTACCACCCCAAACTATTACCGAGGACACAGTTAGGATTCAAGTTGTAGAAGGAATTTTGGGAGAAGTCCAAATAGAAGGTACAAAAAGATTGCAAAAATCTTATATTGAAAATCGGATACGACTTGGAGCAGGTCAGCCATTGGACACTGCTCAACTAGAAAATCAACTACGATTACTTCGGGGTAATCCTTTATTTGAAAATATTGAAGCTAGTTTGCGAGCTAGCGAAAATCCAGGAGAGAGTATTCTGATTGTTCGTGTCACAGAAGCAAACCCTCTTGAGTTTAGTATAAATACTGATAATTACTCACCTCCCACAGTCGGCTCTGAAAGAATAGGTTCGACTTTACTACATCGCAACTTGACAGGGCGGGGTGATTTTTTTGTGGCATCCTACAACACCACCAGACTTTTTAGCGATGAATCAGATGTTTTTGACTTTATCTACAATTTGCCCATCAACTCTATGAATGGCACTTTACAGTTTAGAGCAGCACCCAACAGTAATAGAATTGGTCAAGATTTTGAAGGTATAGAGATTAGTGGCACAACGGATGTATATGAGTTTAGTTACCGTCAGCCTTTTCTACAAACTCCTAGAGAAGAGTTAGCTTTTTCTGTAGGCTTGAGTTATCAGCGTACAGAGACTTTTTTGGACGATCAACTTTTTGATGACCCTCAAACTCCAGAAGAAGATGGTGTTAACAGTACTACTGTGATTAGGTTGGGACAAGACTACATTCGCCGAGACTCTCAAGGAGCTTGGGCTTTGCGATCGCAATTTAATATTGGCACTAATTTATTTGACGCGACAGAGAGGGAAGATCCTCAACCCGATGGACATTTCTTCAGTTGGCTAGGCCAAGTGCAAAGGGTACAAAGATTAAGTGCTAATCATTTATTGATTGTCCAGGGAGATTTGCAGTTATCCTCAATTCCTCTATTGCCATACCAACAATTTATTATTGGCGGTGGTTTGTCGTTACGGGGCTATCGCCAGAATATACGTTCCGGGGATAATGGTTTTCGGTTTTCTATAGAAGACCGGATTACCGTCTATCGGGATGAGTCTGGTTTACCATCAATACAACTTACTCCTTTTATAGATATTGGAGCTGTTTGGAATGATGGTAGTAACCCTAATAATGAATTTTTACCAGACCAAAGATTTTTAGCAGGGGCAGGCATAGGCTTGATTTGGCAACCACTGCCACAGTTTGATTTGCGTTTAGACTATGGCATCCCTTTAGTAGACCTGGACGATCGTGGCAATAATGCTCAAGACTCTGGATTTTATTTCAGCGTAATTTTCCGGCCATTCTAGCTGTTAGAAATCAAATGGTGCACCCATTGCTGATTTGCTTTTACCTACCTCTGTGCGGAATGATTTATGCCAGGTTTGTCTTTACTTCCCTACCTTCGCCCTCTCCCTGCTCTTCCCTATCCTGCACTTGAATTCAATAGATATGGGTAAAGCATAGCCTTAAAGACGGGGTTTAAATTGAAGTGCTACCTAAATTAAGCATTAATGCATAGTAATTGGTATTATGCAATGCTTGAAAAAAGAATGTTACGAATAATAAGACACCTACAGGAGATGTTCCTGTGACAAAAAAGAGAATTTCCGACCTAAAAATTGGTATTGAAGCCATTAATTCTGACCAATAGGTTTAGTATCTATCTTCTGTCCTTTGCTTTCTGCCCAATTTCCTATAGAAATCTATTTGGACTAATCAAATTTTTTGTTATAAAAATTAACCTTGGGCAATTGTCTTCCTAAATAATTGAATTTACTATTGGGCAATGGTCTCATTATCAGAGCAAACCAGAGAACCCTTCTTATATCAAAGTCTGCGATCGCCTTGATTTGAGCCATCAAATTTGTCTTAAAATTCTTCAAGGTCTAATTTTTTTAATATTGTTACTTTTTATAATAAATAAATTACACAAATAATTTATAAGATGATTAAATTAGATTAAAAGCGATTAATTAAAATAAAAAATCAAATTTATAAAATACTAAATCTCAATAATTCTTTTTACAGCATCTAATAAATCTTGCCCCTCTTTTTTTTGTAGTGAAGTTAGACAATAATTCTTTTCAGAAGCCCAAAAAAATAGGTTGACAAACCTTTAATAAATCTGGACTTTATCTCCATAACCAGCAGTTTGCGTATCAAATAAGTACATTGGCCAGTTTTTCATTCTCCCCACAAGAGAAACAAAAAAGCTGACAGCTCACTGCAATCAAACACAAGCTGAAAAATAGACAAAATTTGAGCTTAGTATTAAAAATTCTTCAGCCTCATCTAAATTAAAAAATTATCAAGGAGAAAAAAAAGTGAAACTCTCAGTATATGGAAAAGGCGGCATCGGTAAATCTACAACAAGCTGCAATATCTCAGTTGCCTTAGCCAAACGTGGTAAAAAAGTCCTACAAATCGGTTGCGACCCAAAACACGACAGCACATTTACCCTTACAGGATTTCTCATCCCCACAATTATTGACACATTACAAGCAAAAGACTATCATTACGAAGATATCTGGCCAGAAGATGTCATTTATAAAGGTTACGGTGGTGTAGACTGTGTAGAAGCAGGTGGACCACCAGCTGGAGCAGGTTGTGGTGGCTACGTTGTCGGCGAAACAGTCAAACTACTCAAAGAATTAAATGCCTTTGACGAATACGACGTCATTCTATTCGATGTACTCGGTGACGTAGTTTGTGGTGGTTTTGCAGCTCCACTAAACTATTCAGACTACTGCATGATTGTCACAGATAATGGCTTCGATGCCCTCTTTGCAGCTAATCGCATTGCCGCCTCTGTCCGTGAAAAAGCTCGCACCCATCCTCTACGTTTGGCAGGCCTAATAGGCAATCGTACATCCAAGCGCGATCTAATTAATAAATATATAGAAGCCGTACCAATGCCAGTGTTAGAAGTCCTACCACTAATTGAAGATATTCGAGTTTCTCGTGTCAAAGGCAAAACATTGTTCGAGATGGCCGAAAACGATCCTTCACTCCAATACGTTTGTAACTATTACCTGAACATTGCCGACCAAATTTTGGCATTGCCAGAAGGAGTAGTGCCCAACGAATCTCAAGACCGCGATTTATTCTCCTTACTCTCTGATTTCTACTTAAATCCCAGTAAACCTGAAGTTGTATCAGAGGATGAAAAGCTTGACCTGATGATGGTTTAATAGACTTAGCTCTTCTCAGGATAAGGAATATATAAGTCATGGTTTTCTTTGAACAATTATCAACGTCCCTCAAACAAAAATGGCTGCAGTACTACCAAAAAAATCGCTCATGGTTGGTACTGCACATGACAGATGAAAATACGGTCCAGACTCCTGATGGAGGAAGGAGACCTGTGTCATACCTTATCTTGGGAATTCTTAATGCCCTGGAACCAGAGTTAGAGGCATTAATGTTGCCTTTCTCTAAACTCAAGGCAGATGCAGATAGTTTAATAGAAGTTTTAGGGTTAAATTTTGACCCAGACATTGCCATAGGTAAAAAACAAGATTCTTCCATAGACAAATCAACATCAATATTGTCTGACGATCCTCAACAGTCACCAGGATCTTATTCCCCAATTATGCCAGACCAGAATGAAGATTCTAATAATTGGGGTACTGCTGCAGTAGTAGGTGGAGCTGCCGCTGTTGGTGGAGCTGCTATTATGGCTTCAGGATTGGATCTGGAATCTGATGCTGATGATCTGCTTGATGATGACCAGAGTGAGTTAGACCTGGAGTCACAAGTGGATGAGTTAGATATGGATATGGATTCTGACTCGGAAGTGGATGATGATTTGGACTTGGGAATAGAATCAGAAGTGGATGAGTTGGATATGGATATGGATTCTGACTCGGAAGTGGATGATGATTTGGACTTGGGAATAGAATCAGAAGTGGATGAGTTAGATATGGGACTGGATTCTGACTCGGAAGTGGATGATGATTTGGACTTGGGAATAGAATCAGAAGTGGATGAGTTAGATATGGGACTGGATTCTGACTCGGAAGTGGATGATGATTTGGACTTGGGAATAGAATCAGAAGTGGATGAGTTAGATATGGGACTGGATTCTGACTCGGAAGTGGATGATGATTTGGACTTGGGAATGGAGTCCGCAGCAGAAGCAGCAGATGACTTGGTTAGCCTTGACCTCAGCGATCTAGATGGAGATGGTTCTGACGATCTAAATCTTGGAGAAGATAGCTCCGACTTTGTGGCAGAAGATATTCCCGATCCATTTGAAGATACATCGGCAAAGTTGGATGAGTCTGGACTGGATGAGCTGGGTGATATGGATCTTAGCGATTTGGGAGATGATAATCAATTTGATGATTTGTCTTCTGATGATTTGGGAGATTTGGACCTCGATCTCGATGGAGATGAACTAGATTTGGATGAGGCCGATCTAGATTCTTTAGCAGGTGATAAAAAGTCTTCTAATGATGACGATCTTGAAGGGTTGTTGGGATAAACGTAAGCATTTCCTTCGGAATGCTGCGCAAACAGCCCTCAGCTCTCAGTTCTCAGCTCTCACCTTTCCTAGCTTATTGGATTTGGAGGAGGAATTAGGATTGAGCTTGAGCAAGAATTAAAAGTCTGGGAAAAACCAAAGGCATCAGCTAAGTTGAGCTATTTAGGTTCATTTTCATTGCTGTTTGCGTAGTATCCCGTAGGGAAGCGCTGACCGCTAATAGCTGAATGCTTACGGTTAAACAATAGGAAAATTGATATTGACTGGTTTGTTTTATTTGCGATGTTTTGATTTTTAGCAGATATAAAAGTTACATTAACTATTGATTTATATGGCTGTGCTGGTTGAAATAGTATTAGCATCAAGGATGATTTCTTTTACTCAAAAAAAACACAGTTCAAAAAAATGTAATTTATCAATGCTATGGTAGGAAATAGGCAACAGGCAACAGTGGGAAAAGTATTTCTCTGTCTTACGGTTCATCATTAATTTATGTCAAACACCAACTCGTTCCTTGCTATATTTCAATAGACATCTCCAGAAAATAAACTTGCCCTTTATTTGCTATAAACTAGAGTTTAATAACTCAAAAAATCATTTTCCGTGTTTTTTTGCTAAAAACATCTTCCCTATTCCCTACTTTTACAAAAAGTCTATATCTTTTTCACGCCTATGTCTAATACATAGCGATGAGAAATCAGTTATCTACTTAACTCAAAACTATTACCTATTACCTGTCAACTTATAGATTTTTCAACGATCCTCACACTTTTTTGTCGTGCTATAAAAGTAAGCATTCAGCTATTAGCTGTCAGCTCTCAGCAATTAATAATGAATAATTATTTCTAAGGTTGGGCAAAGAGAGTTTGGCAATAATTTTTTATTATTTTTCAATTTATCGATTACTATGATCTTTCCCAAGATTAATAGCTGATAGCTAATAACTGACGGCTGTTTGCGTAGGATTCTGTAGAAAATGCTTACATAAAAGTAGACTTTTTACTAGCATTAGCATTGATTTTTCCCCAAAAAAATTATTGATAAATAGGAGTATTTTTTTATGACTAATACTGTTGCACCTGAAGCTTTAACTTTTGAATGTGAAACTGGTAATTATCATACTTTTTGTCCGATTAGTTGTGTATCTTGGCTTTATCAAAAAATTGAAGATAGTTTCTTCTTAGTAATTGGTACTAAGACTTGTGGTTATTTCTTACAAAATGCCATGGGAGTAATGATTTTTGCTGAACCTCGTTACGCCATGGCTGAGTTAGAAGAAGGCGATATTTCAGCTAAGTTAAATGATTATGATGAATTGAAACGTTTATGTTTACAAATTAAGCGTGATAGGAACCCCAGTGTGATAGTTTGGATTGGTACTTGTACCACTGAAATTATCAAAATGGATTTGGAAGGTTTGGCTCCTAAATTAGAGTCAGAAATTGGTATTCCAATTGTGGTTGCTCGTGCTAATGGTTTGGATTATGCCTTTACTCAAGGGGAAGATACTGTCTTAGCAGCTATGGCAGCTCGTTGTCCTAATCAAGCTCCTGAAGCGGAAAAAGAAGAACGAAGTGGCATACAAAAACTCTTAAGTTTTGGTAAGAAAAAAGAGGAGGTTGCTGCGGAAGAATCTGAGTATGTTGAGCATCCACCTTTAGTTTTATTTGGCTCTTTACCAGACCCAGTTGTAACTCAATTAACTTTGGAATTGAAGAAGCAAGGGATTAAAGTTTCTGGTTGGTTGCCTGCTAAACGTTACACAGAATTACCAGTAATTGAAGAGGGATATTATGTGGCAGGTTTAAATCCTTTCTTGAGTCGGACTGCTACTACTTTAATGCGTCGTCGGAAGTGTAAATTAATTGGTGCGCCATTCCCTATCGGACCGGATGGAAGTAGGGCTTGGATTGAGAAGATTTGTTCTGTTTTTGGCATTGAACCTCAAGGATTAGCAGAACGAGAAAAGCAAATTTGGGAAAATTTGGAAGACTATATTCAGTTAATTCGTGGTAAATCTGTCTTCTTTATGGGTGATAATTTGCTGGAGATTTCTTTGGCTCGTTTTTTGATTCGTTGTGGTATGACTTGTTCAGAAATTGGTATTCCTTATATGGATAAAAGATATCAAAAAGCTGAGTTGGAAATGTTGGAAAAAACTTGTAACGAAATGGGTACGCTTTTGCCTAAGATTATTGAGAAACCTGATAATTATAATCAGATTCAAAGGATTTATGAATTGAAGCCAGATTTGGTAATTACTGGTATGGCTCATGCTAATCCTTTGGAAGCGAGAGGAATTAATACTAAGTGGTCTGTTGAGTTTACTTTTGCTCAAATTCATGGGTTTACAAATGCTCGTGATATTTTGGAATTAGTAACTCGTCCGTTGCGTCGAAATCATGCTTTGAAGGATTTAGGTTGGGATAAGTTGGTTAAGGAAGAAGCTAAGGTTTAATCGACAGATTTTTCGGCAATAAAAATTCCTAAATTGTAGACTTTAGTTGTAGAAATAGTAGGGTAAGTTTGACTCGCTCTACTAATTTTTTCTGACAAGAGGGAGTCAGAGAAAATTCTGATTTCATTCACAAATTTTGTCACAGAAAAAATCCCGATAACTTTGGCAAAATTTACCGACTCCTCAGAAAAATATTTGCAGATAGTTTGATGAATTTACTAATTTTCTGAGACTGGCAACTCAGGAGATAATTTGGCAACTCCAGTAATTTTGATTGAGGGGAGAAATAGAAGATAATTCTGATTTCATTCACAAATTTTGTCACAGAAAAAATCCCGATAACTTTGGCAAAATTTACCGACTCCTCAGAAAAATATTTGCAGATAGTTTGATGAATTTACTAATTTTCTGAGACTGGCAACTCAGGAGATAATTTGGCAACTCCAGTAATTTTGATTGAGGGGAGAAATAGAAGATAATTCTCATTTCATCCACAAATTTTGTCAGAGAAATAATTCCGAAAACTTTGCCAAAATTTACCGACTCCTCAGAAAAATATTTGCAGATAGTTTGATGAATTTACTAATTTTCTGAGACTGGCAACTCAGGAGATAATTTTACAACTCCAGTAATTTTAGTTGAAGGAATAAATAGGAGGTAATTCTCATTTAATCCACAAATTTTGTCAGAGAAATAATTCCGATCCAGTAATTTTAGTTGAAGGAATAAATAGGAGGTAATTCTCATTTAATCCACAAATTTTGCCAGAGAAATAATTCCGAAAACTTTGCCAAAATTTACCGACTCCTCAGAAAAATATTTGCAGATAGTTTGATGAATTTACTAATTTTCTGAGACTGGCAACTCAGGAGATAATTTGGCAACTCCAGTAATTTTAGTTGAAGGAATAAATAGGAGGTAATTCTCATTTAATCCACAAATTTTGCCAGAGAAATAATTCCGAAAACTTTGCCAAAATTTACCGACTCCTCAGAAAAATATTTGCAGATAGTTTGATGAATTTACTAATTTTCTGAGACTGGCAACTCAGGAGATAATTTGGCAACTCCAGTAATTTTGATTGAGGGGAGAAATAGAAGATAATTCTCATTTCATCCACAAATTTTGTCAGAGAAATAATTCCGAAAACTTTGCCAAAATTTACCGACTCCTCAGAAAAATATTTGCGGATAGTTTGGTGAATTTACTAATTTTCTGAGACTGGGAACTCAGGAGATAATTTGGCAACTCAGGAGAAATTTGGCAACTCCAGTAATTTTGATTGAGGGGAGAAATAGAAGATAATTCTCATTTCATCCACAAATTTTGTCACAGATAATTTGGGCAAAATTTACTACATCATAAAAATAATTGCTGATAGTTTAGTGAATTTACTAATTTTCTGAGACTGGCAGCTAAGGAGATAATTTGGCAACTCCAGTAATTTTGGTTGAGGGAAGAAATAGGAAGTAATTCTCATTTTATCGAGAAATTTTGCCAGAAAAAAATGCCGATAATTTTGACAAAATTGATTACTTCCTTGGGTATAATATATCTCGGTAAATCTTTGAGTTATTAATTATTAAAAGGAAAAGTTATGGAAGGATTGAGAAGAATTGTTACAGGACATAATGCTGATGGTAAATCAATCATAATGATTGACGGACCCCCAGCAAAATCGATAGGCGAGGAAGTTGGAGGACTATTTGAAATATGGAACACTGATGGAAATCAAATAGATACTTTTGATGAAATTGATAGAGCTGATACTGATATACTTTTGTCTCCTTCAAAAGGAGGAAGCAAATTTAGGTATTTTGCGATAAATCCTATTCCAGAAGGAGTGCCAAAGGAAAAGCTTGAGGAGTTAGTAGCTGAAGGTTTTGCCAAAATAGGTGCATCTCAAGACAGAGTTGATACAACTCGACATCCTACAATGCATAAAACAAAAACAATAGATTATATTATTTTACTAAAAGGAGATGTGACTCTATTACTAGATGATGATGAAGTTCGGTTAAAACCATTTGATGTTGTTGTTCAACGAGGCACTAATCACGCATGGATAAATAATGGTAAAGAACCTGCACTCTTTATTGCAGTTCTCATTGATAGTGATTTAAAAGATTAACTTATTTAATAGTCTTTTTCTCTTGTCAAAATTTACCACTGACTGACAAAAATCCTCTGTGGAGGTTTTCTGAATTTACCGATTTTATTTGACTTAGATATGAGGTAATAATTTTCTATAGTCACTAATTCTTGCTGATGACTTAAGTCAGAGACAATTTTCATCTCATTCACAGATTTTAAACTAGAAAAAATATGGAAAAATGTCAAAGAAGAAATTGAAACTACTAGGGATGGATATTTGATTTTTGACGATACAGTAATGAATAAAAAACATTTCCATGCTAGATATTGTAGCGTTAGCGGAGCTTTGCGTCAGCAATCGCATAGATTAGCATATGCTACATATAGTGTATTTGCGTAAGTCCTGACAATCTATCAATTTTTTCTTACTTTAAGCGATCGCAAACTACCTTTAAATCAAAACTTGAGGCCAAGAGAATATAGATAACTTTTACTAATCTAAATAAGCTTTAAGATTGTTTGTGCAAATCAAAAAAATCCCTTTTTTTCTCAATTATTACAAAATATTTCACGAGCTTGCGTTGTTTCAGGGATTTGTATCATACTCTGAACATTAAGGTATGATGCTAATTTTATATCTAAAACAAAAATAACCTCCTTTCAACAAAGCTACAACCCAGTATTTACGTTAAAAATATCCTAGATATTGCGATTTGCAGCAAGCTAAAATAAGCTCAAAAAAACAAATTTTGCATAAGTAAAAGTACCTAAGTAATTATAGACATTGACAAAACGCCACAAATAGTATCAAAATTTGCTCTATCCAAAATATAATTATTCCCATCTCAGTTTCCTATTTCTGATTTTCTCAAAGCTAAAACCTAGATGATTGATGAAACTGAATAATTCCTAACTTTAACAGAGATAAAAGCTTTTACTTCTCTAGCCTTAAGTCTACCTTTTAATAAATCATAAATTTCTACTCCTAAATATTATGGTTGCTGTGCTTGTAGCTCTATGTATGGCTGGATTGACGGGAAAAGCTGCTCATCTTCAATTACAGAAATAATATAATCAGTACTTGAGAAAAAAATTCTTTTTAATTGTTTCAATATTTTCCAGAGGATAACTTGTTTGAAATTCTTTGGTTTGAAAAATCCTGAAAAATTCAGGTTGAGTTTCATCTCTTGAACTAGAAAGTCTGAAAGTTATCAGAGGTATTTTGTACTCTAAATCAAAATTTATGGCTACTTTAGCGAAAAATCCAGTAACTATAAACTCATGCCATCTGCGTTTTGAATTATTCAGCGCTCCAGTAGTTAATTGGGCTATTTTAGTATTATGTTGTCTTTGATAATTTTCATAAGCAACTACTACCGTATTCACCATCCACTCTAATACTTGAACTACTGAAATATCTAGTTATAGTCTTTGTTTAATTTCTAAATACAAACTTTGATAAATCTCTGTACTATTAATTTGGATTTTATTTTTACCTTGTCTGTTAACTGTCAAAAACCAAGAATCATTCATTACACAAATTAATTTACTATAGTGATCTGCACAAATTTGAAATGATGAATATATTTTTGTAATTTTAGATTTTGGGTAATGCTTTTTTTGATTTGCTAGTACTCACAACTATCTTGACAGACCACTAGATCATAATTACTCAAAAGATGAGATATATAACTTTTCCAAGCTCTTAGTTGTCTGATAGCTTTTTCAGACAGATATCTCCTGATTTTGGATTCTTGAATTTTTTCCGACTCAGCATAATCAAATACTGTAGATTAATCTTAATTACTGAAAAGATTAGATACAGTAGTCTGCAACTTTCCAGAAGTACAAAATTATGGACAATTAGGTAACATATCCAGAAGAAAACAGAGAAAAGAGAATATATTTTAATGTAAAGTAAAAATGTATCTCACCTCCTCACCAAAACTGCTGTATACAACTCAAGCTCTTAGTTGCCTCATAGCTTTTCCAGAAAGATATCTAAATATAACAATCAGGAATGATTTATGAGATATTTAAGAACAATTAAGATCGATCAAATAAGATCGGTCAAAATCCTTTTATATTCTGACTTCTGAGGACTGACTCCTAATTACCACTAAAATCTTACAAGTGAAATATGATTGCTATAAATTATTTGATTTTTTCCCCTCAACCACGATCAAATACTGTAGATTATTAGTAGGCATCAAAATTTTACGGTCGAAGACTATGCTTAACACTTATTTGTAAAGACTTTCATCAACTATTGTACTTTTTTTATTTTCTCCTCGCCTTGTATTCCAACTGTTGAAAATCAGGAATTATTCATCACACTCTAGAGCGTAATTACTCAATCATACTAGACTGATAAATCTTCAAAATCTTGTTGCCGGATAGCTTTTTCAGACAGGTATCTCATCTCAAATTATTTAACTTTATTCCTCCTAAACATAATCAAATCTGCAAACTTTCTCCCTAAATACAAAGTTTCTTTTTCAAGAGAACCATAATTTATATTTATATGAATCCAAATTCCTATCTATAAAACTCACAATCTAAGTAACTTAATAAGTGTGAATTTTCACCTAACTCCTATATCCCTAAGCAAGAGTAGAAAACATACTGTTTGAAATCTTACGGTAAACTATTTAAATAAAGGATAACTATGTGTTGAAAAATCTATAGGACTCAAACAAACTATGACATCTTATGCTACTGCCACTGCCAGAGCCGAAATGAGTGAAATTAGGCGTCTAAAAGGCTTACTACCACCAGAATTACAAAGTTGGGTCATGGTAGAAAAGTCCATTGAAGTTAATCCTCCACTCATTCGCAGCGAAGAAATAGGCAAAGACCAAATAGAAATATCCATCGACCTAACACTTTGGGAGCAATTAGCATTAGACCAACGTAACCTGTTATTCTGGCATGAAGTGGCCAGAATTCAAAACGATACAATTCCCAGGGATGGTTGGGAAATGGCTGCCCTTGCTATTGGTTTAGGGGGTGCTGTGGGTGAGCTATGGGTACAGGATGGTCTACTTTTAGTTCTAGCTTTAGCTTTGTGTGGTGTATCTGGGTATAGACTCTATCAGAAGAATAATGGAGAACGTAATCTCAAAGAGGCAATAGAAGCAGACGATAAGGCGATCGCCTTAGCAACTCGTTTTGGTTACTCTCTTCCCAATGCTTATAAAAGTCTGGGCAGCGCTCTGAAAACTTTAATTGAACAAACTCCCAAAAAACGACAAAGGGCAAAATATGAAGCACGGCTTCAAGCTCTCAAACGCGGTGCAGCTAAAGCGAAGGCCAGGGTTAAAGGAAGTCGTGAAACTTCACGCTCTGAAAATATCTATAACTAGACAGGAAGTCTTGGGTGGGTAGTAGTAAAATAGTCAAAACTAGACTCGCCCCTGAGTAAAAACCCACTCAAATTGCTCCTAGTTATTTTGGTGTTATGATGGCGATATAACTAGATTAACAGATTAACGGAAAAAGCAGTTTGGTTTCTGCTGATACCATCTGAATATTTTCTATTCTTGAAGGTAGTTGACAGAGATTAATATACTTAAGTTCATACATTAGTATTGAACAATTGCTAATCATTAATCTAGAGGGTGGTCAACCATTAAGGTGATTTCTATATGATCGTTTGAGCATAATTCTTAAACTGATTATGCCAAGAAAACCTCAGAAAAAACTCTTGTAGAAGCAAAACTATAATCATAAAAAATAGGAACCAAGATTTCATGGTCAGCCAAACCTCAGAAACAGATATTCAAGTCACTTTTAGGGATAAAACTCCTGTCATTCATTTGCCTCTTCGTTTTACTGTCTCAGAGGCAGAATTATTTAAATCAACTTGCCAAAAACTTTTCCAATCAGAAAATACTATAGGCAAAATTATTATTGATTTTAGTCACACTAATTTTATCGATAGTTGTGGAATTGGTTCTCTAGTAACAAATTTAAAAATAGCAAGGGAAAAAAATATAGAGTTTCTGTTATCTGGTGTTAATTCTCTAGTTATGGGGGTATTTTATTTAACTGGACTAGACAAAATTTTAATCATCGAACAATGCCCAGATTCAGAATTTAAAAGCAAAAGCAATAGTAAATTAGAAGAAAATCAACTTCCTGTTACTCATCCTTCTATCAAATCTTGGGTAAAACGTCTGATTGATATTGTCGGTGCTTTAGTAGGATTATTTATTACAGGTATTTTGTTTATTCCCATCGCTATTTTTATTAAGCTTGATAGTCCTGGTCCGATATTTTTTGGTCAAATACGATGTGGTTGGATGGGAAAAAATTTCCGAATGTGGAAATTTCGCTCTATGTGTGTAAATGCAGAACAACTTAAGAGTAAAATCAAAAATCAAGCTCAAGGTGCAATTTTTAAGAATGAAAATGATCCACGAATTACTAAAGTTGGTAGCTTTTTGAGGCGAAAGAGTTTGGATGAGTTACCTCAGTTTTGGAATGTACTGAAGGGAGATATGAGTTTAGTTGGAACTAGACCCCCAACTCCTGATGAAGTGGAACGTTATGAAGTACCTCAATGGCAGCGTTTAGATGTTAAACCTGGTATGACAGGAGAATGGCAAGTTAATGGTCGTTCTCAAGTGAAAAATTTTGAAGATATTATTAGGTTGGACTTAAAGTATCAACAAAATTGGAGTTTAATGTACGATATAAAGTTAATTATTAAGACTGTGGGAATCTTATTTGACAAAAGTGGTGGAGCTTATTAGAAGAATTAAAATACTATACTTTTTCCTGATCCTTCTTAACCTATAACTTTTTTCCACTAATATATATATTAGCTTTAAATCTCAATATGTTTAAATGATTATAGATTTAAGTTTTATCTGTATTACCCTTAAATATTCTGAAAATAGTTATAATGTTGAGTCATCTCTTGATAAATCTGATGATTCTAACTTTAATCATAAACTCAACTAGCCTCAAGTATATTTATCATTTTCTTTGTGGGTTTAATACCCCACCGTCTACACGGTGTTCAAAATTACTTGGGGGAGGGAATCCCCATGTAATTTTCCTCCTGTCTCCTGTCTCCTGTCTCTTGTCTCCTGTCTCCTTCTTCAATATCAATAAACAGAGAGAATTAACTATTAGTTAGATTAGATATTTTTGCTTTTATCGACAACAGGAGCTTAACACCTACTTATCCTAAATAAGTTTTGTTAAATACCTAAAGACGAGAAAATAAAGAAACTAAAAATCAAGTTTTTTGATTGAAACATATACAAACCTATCCCACTATTTTTAACAGCCTTATTTGTTTAAGTAAAATATGTTTGAAAAACTTAATTTTTAGTTTTTAACTCTCAAAATATTTAGAGTTTTTAGTGAAAATCTTATGACTGAGATAGGTTCACAGTCAACCTCTTTTGATATAGTTAATTATCAAATATAGTAGAAGGAAGAAGAAAGATTTTGATATAGTTAATTCCCAAATATAGTCAGAAGGAAGAAGGCTTTAGTTATCTAGGAGAGAAGAAAGAAAGAAAAATCTTGCGTTGTCTGAGTTTTAAGCTTTTAATATGTTCTCACCTTTCCTTCGACTGCTATAGCAATTCATCAGGCTTTTATCTTCCATTAGTTATACTCGAAATGTTAACTTAATTAGTTAAACTATGCGTATTCTTATTTATTCCTATAATTATTACCCAGAACCAATTGGTATTGCTCCCTTAATGACGGAACTGGCAGAAGGTTTTGTGAAACGTGGTCATCAAGTTCGTGTGGTGACTGGTATGCCAAATTATCCTGAACGTAAAATTTATGATGAATACAAAGGTAAGTTTTTTTTAACTGAGGAACTAAATGGTGTGACAGTCCAACGTAGTTATATCCATATTAAAGGTTCTAAACCAGGGGTTTTAGATCGATTATTGCTAGATGGTAGTTTTATTGTTTCTAGTCTTTGGCAAGCTTTTAATGGTTGGAAACCTGATGTGATTTTTGCAACGACTCCTCCTATACTAATTTCTTTACCAGTTAGTTTTTACGGATTATTTTCTAATTCTTCTGTGGTCTTAAATATTCAGGATATTGTTTCTGAAGCTGCTGTAAGAGTTGGGTTAGTTAAAAAAGATAGTTGGATAATACGTATAGCTCAAGCTGTAGAAAAATTAGCTTATCTAAAAGCTGCTAAAATTAGCGTTATTGCTGAAGATTTTGTCACTAACTTAGTTGAACAAGGGGTTTCTCAAGACCGACTTGTTTGTATTCCTAATTGGGTAGACCTGAATTTTATTAAACCTCTAAATAAAAATAATCAATTTAGAGAGGAACATAATCTTCAAGATAAATTTGTCGTTGTTTATTCTGGGAATATTGCTCTAACTCAAGGATTAGAAACTGTAGTTAAAGCTGCTGTTAGTCTCAAGGAAAAATCGGAAATTTGTTTCGTAATTTTGGGGGAAGAAAAAGCGCGTCAACAATTACAAGAGTGTTGTGATAAATATCAAGCAGATAATGTACTTTTGCTCCCTTTAGTACCACGAGAAAAATTACCAGAAATGTTATCTGCTGCTGATGTTGGGTTAGTAATACAGAAAAAGACTGTTACTGCTTTTAATTTACCTTCAAAAATTCCTGTTATTCTTGCTAGTGGTCGTCCAATAGTAGCTTCTGTTCCAGATACAGGTACGGCAATCAGAGTTGTTAATGAAAGTGGTGGTGGAATAGTAGTTACTCCAGAAGATTCTCAAGCTTTGGCACAAGCAATTGTAGAGTTATATGAAAATCCAGAAAAACTTCAGCAACTTGGTCAGCAAGGAAGAAAATATGCAGAAGAAAATTTTGGGTCTAAAAATGCTTTGAATAGTTATGAAGCTTTATTTTCTGAAATTTTAGAGTCGAGGGAGTAGGGAGTAGGGAGTAGGGAGTAGGGAGTAGGGGAAAATAATTGATGATTTATATTCGATAATTGATTTTACTTTTTATTATTGGATATATCTAATAGTTTTTTGTTTTAGTTATTAGGGAGTAGGGAATAGGGAATAGGGAAGATGGATCGAAGGATGGCAACAAGCAAAAAAAATATTTACTTCATCAGTTTTAAAGATGCTTTCCATACAAAAAAAGTTTTTGTTTATTCACATTCCTAAAACAGCAGGTAATTCAATTCAGAGTGTTCTAAAGCATTACTCTGAAGACGAAATTCTGTGCCTTAACCCTTTGCAAGATGGTGTAGAGAGATTTGAAGTAAGAAATAAAAATTTTCCTAACATACATAAACACTCGTCTTTACTTGACTACTATCAAGTTTTGTCACCTGATTTTTTTCATTCTCGTTATAAGTTTGCCGTTATAAGAAACCCTTGGGAAAGAATGATTTCTTTCTTTTTTTCGCCACATCGTCAAACTCAAAAGTGGAATAGAGATTAGTTTATTAGTAAGCATTCAGCTATTAGCGGTCAGCTATCAACTTTTTAATAGACAT
This sequence comes from Okeania sp. SIO1H4, assembly GCF_010672695.1. Lineage (NCBI taxonomy): Bacteria > Bacillati > Cyanobacteriota > Cyanophyceae > Oscillatoriales > Microcoleaceae > Okeania > Okeania sp. SIO1H4. The sequence continues at coordinate 28,991 of NZ_JAAHGB010000038.1, read as the reverse complement.
CTCCAGAAAAGAGGAAGTAGGGGTAGGGATTAAGGGGAAATAATTGATAACTGCTGTACGATAATTGATTTTATTTTTGATGATTGGAGATGTCTAATGAATAATAAAGCAAGCATTAATTTAATTTATACTACATTCTCAACCAGAGATTCGTACTCTAAAGCTTTGATAAAATTGCTTTTTTATCCTTTAAAGGTAATAAAGCTGATAGCTGATAGCTGACTGCTGAATGCTTACGTTTATTGATTTATTGCGAAAAGTCCCAACAATGTTTTACTATCTAAATACTCATGGTTTACAGTCAAGCAAGCCTGAAGTTAATTTTGTTATGGGTTTTGAATCTCTTGAGAACGACTTTAGAAAAGTATCCCAAATATTAGAATTAGAAAACTTTCAGCTCCCTGTCCGTAATAAATCAAATCGAGAAGATTATTGGAAATATTATGATTCTGAATTAGTTGATATGGTGGCACATAAGTATGCAGCAGAGATTGAGTATGCTGGGTATTCTTTGTTGTAAACCAACAAATAAATTTATTTGACTACTCTAGAAAATTTAGAAAAATTGAAATAGAACTAACTAATTTTTAGTAAACTCAAATTTATGATTTTAATACCTTGTAGCAGAACGCACTTGTGCTGAGGACAGAAGGTTTTTCTATTTTTATAGCACTATGTTAATTAGTTAGGATATTGGTAAATCCTGTTTGTGGAGCATTGACCTAGAAAAAACTCACTCATATCGTGTCCTTGCAGAGCGTGTAAACAAGAGCATTAATGTCTATAGGAAATTTAAGCCTTCTCTCATAGATAACTAAAGCCTTCTTTTTTTCCTACTTCTTCCTTCTTACTTCTTCCTTCTTCCTTTGCCATAAGTTCAGGATTTTTAAAAAGTTAACAGGTCTTTTTAAAAAATAGAGGTAGGTTTTCATTTGAGTAAAATCTCTAGAAAACCTACCGCTAAATTTTCTGTAATTCCAAAAAATACTGGAATAAATATTATTTGCTTGCCGCTTTAACGAATTTTTCTACTAATGGCATTACATGCTCAACATCTTTCCAACCAAGTATTTCTGTCACCTTTTTTTGTAAATTTTTGTAGGTTCTAAAAAATTCTGCTATTTCTTCTAATCGATGAGGTGCTACATCTTGGAGAGATTTAACCTCAGTGTAGCGTGGGTCTTTGTCTGGTACACAGAGGATTTTTTCATCTCTGTCCCCTCCATCAATCATCTCTAACATTCCGATGGGTCTTGCTGCAATAACGCATCCTGGAAATGTTGGCTCATCCATAATTACCATTCCATCAAGGGGGTCTCCATCATCTGCTAGGGTGTTAGGGACAAAACCATAATCGTAAGGATATTGTACGGAAGAATAAAGTACTCGGTCAAGGGCAAAGGCTTGTAAATCTTTATCAAACTCGTATTTATTTTTACTTCCTGCGGGAATTTCTATCAGGACATTTATTAGTCCTGGTTCTGGTTGGGCTGGAATTAGCGATAAATCCACGACATTTCTCCATCTTAACTAAAAAAGAGTATATCAAGAGTCTTAACCAAAAGGAAGTAGGAAAGTCAAGCTATCGCCTTAGCTGATCGAAGTTTTAATTTAGATAGAGTCCAGAGGTTCTGCTTCTAAGGCACAAGGCACTTATTCTCAGGGAGACTTTCCCTCTTTATTTATTTCCAAATTAAATGAAATACAAATTTGGTCACTATCTTCAGTAAATGGAATAGTAGAGTGCCAGAAATAACAAGGAAAAATTACTGATTATCCTACTTCTAGTCTGCACTGATATTTCTGTTGATTTTTCATGTCTTACTCTCAGGAAAAAGAAGTAGGAAAATTTCAGTAACCTACTCCAGAATTATGTTGTTAGAGAGGATAAGGAAAAATTGATTTCTTAAACTCGCCCCTACTTAATAGATGATTAGTATTTTGCCAAATATTGAGATTTTTCCATCTCAAGGAATTCAACTAAATGAAATATAAATTCGGTCTCTATCTCTAGTAAATGGAATAGTAGAGCGCCAAAAATAACCAGGAAAAATTACTAATAATCCTGCTTCTGACTGAATCAGATATTTCTGTTGATTTTTCATGTCTTACTCTGAGGGAAAGGAAGTAGGAAAATTTCAATAACCAGACCCATAATTATTTTATTTGAGACATGAGGAAAATTGATTTATATTTAAACTCGCCTCTACCTAAAAGATGAAGTGTTTTCCCAAACCTCATATTTTTCTTGATCTACCTATCTAGAGGAATCAAATTAAATGAAATACAAATTCGTTCCCTATCTCCAGTAAATGGAATAGTAGAGTGCCAAAAATAACAAGGAAAAATTACTAATAATCCTGCTTCTGCTTGAATCGTATATTTCTCTTTTTTTGCCATATCCAATTCTCAGGGAAAAGAAGTACCAAAATTTAAGTAACCAGAGCCATGATGATTTTCTTTTATACTATTCGGAACTTGAATATAATAAACGCCACTACAATAACTTTCAGGATGAATATGAGAGTTTTGAAATCCTTCTGACTCTAAAATAACCGCCCAATCACTGAGCTTCCAGTCTGAGGGTAAATTATGGAAAAATTGATCATTAGAGTTAGCAGTGAAACGACTAAAATAATTAAAGAGGTAATGATTAATTTTTTGCTTCAGTTCTGCCATTACGGAAGTATTATCTGTAAAAATTTCGTAAGTTTGACTACCTCTATTTATTGGTTTACCTGGTCGGTCTTTTAAAAGAGTAGGATGTCGAACAATGTAATTTTTCAAGTCACTATTATAAGCTGCAAAATTCTCCCATCCTTCTACATTGGCAAACTGGTATTTAGCTACTAATTCTGAGCAGTCAAAAATAGACTCAGCTTCAGACTTTTTACCTACATCTTGCAAAGCTAAACCCAGATGAGCATAAGCTTCAATATGTCTATGATTAATATTTATAGCTTTTTGAAATTGAGCGATCGCTTCTTCAGATTTACCTATTTCTCGTAAAGCTATTCCTAGTTGCGCATAAGTATCAGCAGAATTAGAATTATGTTTAAGAATTTTCTGATATAGCTTTATTGCTGCTTCCCACTCAGATTTTTTCCCTAAAATTTATGCTAAACCTGCCATAGCATTAACAGAATTTTTATCCTGCTTTAATGCAGCGTTATAACATTCAATTACTTCCTCATGTTTTTCCTGTTGACTTAACAGAAAACCCAAATTTATATCAGGATCAGCAGAAGTAGGAATTAAATCAACAACAGCTTGATAACAAGCTTCAGCTACATCGACTTTTCCCTGCTCATAAAAAATAGCAGCAATATTAGTCAAATTTCTGTAGTCTACTTTTGTGAAAACTGCTATAAATAGAATAATTAATTTTACTGCTTCCGCACAACTTATTGAAAAAAGACAGAGCTAATTAATTGTTGCCAGATACTATATTATAACCCTATACTTTTTGTTAACTAACTTTAGCAATATGGATAAGATTTCTGATGATACAACTTTTATCATTTTCTTTGTGGGTTTAATACCCCACCGTCTACACGGTGTTCAAAATTACTTGGGGTGAGAATCCCCATGTAATTTTCCTCCTGTCTCCTGTCTCCTGTCTCCTGTCTCCTTCTTCAACTAGTGATAATCAAATCAACACTTCCCCATAAAAGGGAGAATATCTGTAGTAAATCTTCTAGTAAATATTCCGGTATTAGGAATTACCAATTATTTATCATCCCATAAATATCAAATGCCAGTTATTTGTTCATTTTTTCCTTAATTACCTCAGCTTGATAAGCACGAGTTTCAAAAGTATCAGCTAATTCCCAAATAGAAGGATAGACTTGACTCATAATAATACCAATCATTTCTTTTTCTGGATCGGCAAAATAATTAGTCCCAAATAAACCTCCCCCTCTAAAACTACCGACAGAACTAAGTGTAGTAGAAAGTTCAGGGTTATCCTTAACTTCAAACCCATTAGTATATTTATAACCCACACTTATAGGACGATCTTTAAATCGATCTGCAGGACGAATAGAGAGAAATGTTTCAATGGTTTCTTGATTAGCTATTTTTACCATTTGCTGCCCATCTTTACTCTTTAAATTTCCCCCATTAAGTAGCATTTGCAAAAAACGAGCAAAGTCATTAGGAGTAGAAACTAAACCAGCACCTCCTGAAAAATAAGTATCTCCTGTAAGATAAGGATAAGCTTCATCAATAAATAAACCAGGTTTTAATTCTCTAGTTTTCTCACCTATAGACTCTAAATTTCCATTGGCATTTGGAGTATAAGTAACTGCCAAACGATTTAATTTATTTTTAGTCACAAAAAACCCAGTATCATCCATTTCTAAAGGAGTAAAAATTCGCTCTGCCAAAAACTGATCAAAAGGTTTTTGGGAAACAACTTCTATTAGATAACCCAAAACATCTGAGTTAAGACCATAAAGATAATCTGTACCTGGTTCAAAAGCTAGAGGAACTTTGCTTAAACGATTTACCATTTCGCCAATAGTTCCTGAAGTGGTTGAAAGACCATCAGAAATATTAGCAGCTTGTAATAAGGGAAATAAAATTGGTTGATTCTGGAAATTATAGGATATTCCCGAAGTATGATTGAGTAATTGCTCAATGGTAATCTGATTTTTTGCAGGGGTGGTAGTATAATCATTTCCACTTCCCGAATTACCTCGTACTAGAACTTCCATATTAGCGAAAGAGGGAATATATTTAGAAACCGGATCAGTTAATTTTATAGACCCATCTTCAGCCAATAAATAAGTAGCAAAACCAGTGACAATTTTAGTTTGAGAAGCCATCCGAAAAATATTATTTTCTACCATTGGAATTTTTTTTTCCAGATTGCTAAACCCAAAAGTTTGACGATAAGCTATCTTGCCATCTTTGACAATTAAACCTACTGCACCAGCAATTTTTCCAGTGTCTACAAAGTTTTGAATATCTTCTGTTAAAGCATTGAGTTTGACTGCAGAAAGTCCTACTAACTCTGGGTTATCTACTGTAGTAAAACCCTGAACTTTTACTACCAGCGGCAGATTAATCAAAGCTGATATTATTACGATTAATAAGAATATTTTGAGCTTGTTCATATTTTAAAGGAAGAAAAATACGTTCCTGTCAAGTAAGCATTTCCTGAGGAATGCTGCGCAAACAGCCGTCAACTATGAGTTATTAACTCGTTATCTTGGAAGGAGGAATTACTATCCAAGCAGAATTAAAACTTATAAAAAAAAGGTGTCAGCTAACCTTACAGGAAAAGCTGAATGCTGAATGCTAATAGCTGAATACTTACCCTGTAAAAACTGAGAAAATATTTTCTATATACTACTACAATTAATAATTATATCTTCATCTCAGCATTAAGCTATAAATATGATCTAAATATCCCATGATTTGATATTTTAAATAACATTAACAATAAGAGTAAAGCAAAATTACCTAATCTGTTGAATATTAAAAAAAGACAAAGAGATAGGGAAAGCCCCCCAAAAAAACTTATCTTAAACAAAACTAATTAAAAACAGTCCTGATCATGGCAAAAATTACTCACAAAGAAGTATTCGACCTCCTAATCAAAGAAGTTCTTGAAGCTTACCCACATGTGGAAAATAAGTTGGATTTTGTATCTAAAGATATTTTAGAGCATCTTCTCTCTAATAGCGATGGAGTGAGAGAAAGATTGCGTAAAGGTTCTTTTACAAAAGATGATGGTGAAATTAATGAAACCGAAGCTTTTTTACTCACCTGGGTGGATGAAATATGGGATGTAGAAAATGGTAACCAAGGGTTATATGAAAAATTTATCTCTGAATTAAATGGAACACCACAGGAGTTTGATTTATATGACAAAGAGGTACCTCAATAAGGTGATTTAAGTTGTGGCTAAACAAACAAATCTAGAAAGCATTTAGTCGTCAGCTATCAGCTATAGAAATCCTAAATGATTTGTGCAAAAAAATGGTCTCCAAATCCAAGGGAAAATCGGATTTGGAGAGCAAACCGCTACGATAAAATGTTACAACCTATTCAGGATTGCTATATCAAACAAAGGAATTTATTGTTCAAGAATATTCGAGTGGAAATATTGTCTGGGTTTAACAAAAACTTAATTTTACCAATAAGAACAATATCTAAATAAGTATTAAAATAGAGCGATAATTACTAGATATTTTAAAGTGTAGGAATATGACAAATAATTCTTTTTTTTGATGAATCTAGAGAAACATCTTTAGTTAAAGCTGAAATTGTAGCTAAATATTTTTGGGCTTGGGCAAAAGTCATAATACCACAAGCTAAAAAATGGGGCAAAGATATTGCATATATCGATCTATTTTCTGGGCCTGGTCGTTATCAAGATGGTTCTAAATCTACACCATTACTAATTTTAGAACGTGCTATTGCTGATGAAGATATGCGAGAGAGATTAATTACTATTTTTAACGATAAAAACTCTGATAATACAGATTCACTTCAGCAAGCAATAAACTCTCTCGAAAATATAGAAACATTAAAATATCAACCACGAATTTTCAATACGGAAGTAGGAGAAGAAGTTGTTCAAGCATTTCAACAAATTAGTTTAGTACCTACACTATTTTTTATCGATCCGTGGGGTTATAAAGGTATATCTCGTGAACTAATAGGTTCAGTAATTAAAGATTGGGGTTGTGATTGTATATTCTTCTTTAATTACAACAGAATAAATATGGGATTAGGAAATCAGGCAGTAGAAAAACACATGAAAGCCTTGTTTAGTGAACAGAGATTTAATCAGCTTAAAAAAGAACTTAAAGAAATGCAGCCATACGAAAGAGAATTAAATATCATTGAAAATATATCTCAAGAACTGAAAAATATTGGTAGCGGATATGTCTTACCTTTTTGCTTTAAAAATGTTGAAGGAACTAGAACTAGCCATCATCTTATTTTCATATCAAAGCATATTCGAGGATACTCAATTATGAAAGAAATTATGGCTAAGGAAAGTTCATCTTCTGAACAAGGTGTACCAATTTTTGAGTATAATCCTGCAACAAAATATCAACCTTTACTTTTTGAACTATCCCGACCACTTGATGAGTTGGAAAATATGCTTTTAAATGAATTTTCGGGTCAGACAATTACAATGATAGATATCTATAATCAACATCATGTAGGCAAACGATATATCAAAAAAAATTACAAAGATGCTCTAATAAAATTAGAAACTAAAAGTCAGATTATTGCAGAACCATCTAAGCGTAAAAAAAATACATTTGGAGATAAAGTAAAAGTTATATTCCCATCGAAACATTAATCTTTTATTTTCTGGATTTACGCTTAGATTCTACCTTGTATATTCTCCATTTTTTTTGATGCTTATTCCACAGTTCCGGCATTTCATCCCAAACTTTTCCATCTAAAATTCTGCCTGAAGCTTTAGGAGTTCTACCTCCCCATTGTTTAAAGAAAAAAGCTACATTAGCAGCCTGACATTGTTCATAAATATTTTTTACCCATTCCTCTTTCATCGGACGATATTTATTGCCAGATTCACCACCTACAATTACCCAATCAATACCTGTTAAATTAAGTTCTAAATCACCTAAAAGTGGTTCACAAGAAAGGAATTTTACATTAGCAGGTACTTGTCGTAAATAATCTACACGATGAACATAATTTTGACTTTCCACTGACACACCCATCCAAATATTTTCATGCCATTCTAATTGAGGTGCTACATCAACTAAACGTTCATGTCTTTTCGTCAAAATTTGATAAATGTGCCTGGGTGTTTTGCTAATTATTTCAAAGACTTGTTTTATGAAAGAAATAGGCACATCTTCGTGGAAAATATCGCTCATTGAATTAACAAAAATCCGGCTAGGAGTACGCCAACTTAAAGGTTGTTTCAAACGCTCAGGATGAAGTTTCAAAGCAAACCCTTCAGGAAAATTATTAGTAAAACGTTTTGTAATTGTTTCTGCATAACAATGAGTGCAACCAGGACTAACCTTATCACAACCTGTGGCAGGATTCCAAGTCCTGTCCGTCCATTCAATGCCAGTTTTATTGCTAGCCATAGTTAAATTTACCTTCTCAAAAAAGAATAATTATTAAGGTCTAAGTTATTGACTTAAATATTTTTTTATTACTTACTAAAGTATACCTTTCCTTGAAGGATAAATCAACCTATTTATCTAGCAATATGAAAACTGAAAATTATCTCAATAAAAAATATAATACTTACTGAATATAAATAATAAAATAGTTGGTATTGCCAAGAATAATCAAAACAAGGTAGTATAATTTCCTACTATAAAAACCGAAATAAAAAATGCGCCTAAAATCTCTAGATGTATTTCGTGGCATTACAATTGCCAGTATGATTATTGTTAATAATCCTGGTAGTTGGAATTATGTTTATTCACCCTTACTTCACGCAAAATGGCATGGCTGTACACCCACCGATTTAGTATTTCCCTTCTTCTTATTTATCGTAGGTGTAGCAATGACTTTTTCTCTGTCAAAATACACCGATAAAAACCAAACAACTACACAAATTTATCGGCGAATTTTGCAGCGATGCCTCATACTTTTCCTCTTAGGTTTACTACTAAACGGCTTTCCTAATTACGACTTAGCTAATATTAGAATTATGGGAGTATTGCAACGTATTAGTTTAGCCTACCTTCTTGCAGCGATCGCCATCCTTAACCTTTCGAGAAAACAACTTTATGGACTTGCCGCCGTATTACTAATTGGATATTGGATAGCCATGCAATTAATATCCGTTCCCGGTTATGGCGCTGGCGACCTTTCCCCAGAAGGAAATCTTGCTGCTTATATCGATCGCCTTATTCTTACCCAACAACATTTGTGGGCCGGAAAACCATACGACCCAGAAGGTCTATTTAGCACTTTAGCTGCTATAGTAACCGTTTTGATTGGTTACTTTGCAGGGGAATGGCTCAACCATCAACCAATCAAAAGTCGCACTAGCTTAAATCTGGTCATTTTCGGTCTTAGCTGTTTAGTAGTGGGGTATATCTGGGGACTATTTTTTCCCATCAATAAAGCTTTATGGACAAGTTCTTATGTAATATTTACCTGCGGATGGGCTTTAATTTTACTGGCCGCTTGTTATGAAGCGATCGAAGTCCAAGGTTGGCAAAAATGGGGACGGCCATTTGAGGTGATGGGATTAAATGCCATTTTTATATTTGTAGCCTCTGGATTTTTGGCAAGAATGATGATTTATCACAATATTAGTAGTGGGGAAAATTCTCCTACCATCAAAACTTGGATATATGAACATTTTTTTCAATCCTGGGCAGGGTCATTAAATGGTTCTTTGATTTTTGCTATTGTGAATGTATTATTTTGGTGGGGAATTTCTGAATTTATGTATCGTCGAGGTTGGTTTCTTAAGGTTTAACTAAATGCAGCATTCCGTCTCCAAAAATTTAGGATTCAAATAGAGTATAAAAGTTTTTGATAAATGGTATTAGTCAGGTATTCAATATGATTGAATGCTCTAACTGTAGCTTATTTAAAAAAGTTTAAATTGAGATATTTTAGGTAAATTTGAAAATGAGTATTAACCAAGATAATTTTATAGTTCGTCCAATGACTCTAGCTGACTTAAAATTAGCTATAAGTTGGGCAGATAATGAAGGATGGAATCCTGGAATTGATGATGTTAATAATTTTTATGTGGCTGACCCTCAAGGTTTTTTAATTGGAGAATTAAACGGGGAACCAATAAGTTGTATTTCTGTAGTTAGATATAGTCAAAACTTTAATTTTATCATTTTCTTTGTGGGTTTAATACCCCACCGTCTACACGGTGTTCAAAATTACTTGGGGTGAGAATCCCCATGTAATTTTCCTCCTGTCTCCTGTCTCCTGTCTCCTGTCTCCTTCTTCAATGGTATTTATATTGTCAAACCTGAATGGAGAAAAAAAGGATTTGGCTTAAAAACTTGGCAGGAAGCTTTCAAGTTAATTAATCATCAATCTGCTGCTTTAGATGGTGTTTTGGAACAAGTTAATACTTACCGTAAATCTGGCTTTAAAACTTCTCATAGTCATCTGCGTTATCAGGGAATAATTCCTGGTGAAATATCTCAAGATGTCAAAGACTTAAAGACTATTAATTTTGAGAAACTTTGTAGTTATGATCGCCTTTATTTTCCTGCCGACCGTCCTAATTTTCTCAAAGCATGGATTAATCAATCAAATGGTAAAGGTTATGGAATAATTAATGATGGAAATTTAGTTGGTTATGGTGTTATTAGAAAAGCCAAAGAAGGATTTAAGATAGGTCCTATATTTGCCGAAAACCAAGAAATAGCAGAAAAGTTATTTTTAGCTTTGTGTAGTTATTCGGATAATCAAAATGTTTATATTGATGTTCCTAATATTAATCAACAAGCTATTAATTTAGTTGAAAATTATCAAATGCAATCTGTTTTTGAATGTGTCAGAATGTATTCCGGTCGAGAACCAAATATTGATTGGACAAATATTTTTGGTGTGACTAGCTTAGAGTTAGGATAAACTTTCAAAATGATTTGATAGGGTCATTTCAGTTATCAGTTAGCCTCCTCCGGAGGTACTGCGTTAACAGTACCTCTGGAATAAGGAGGCTTGATCTCAGGAATATTCTCTTTTTTTATCCCCTTAAAAGGCGATGCTTTATAAACATCTTTCTTCACATAAAACGTAGACATTATAGACAAATTATGTACAAGTCTTTCAAAAGTTTTTGTGAGAGAAAAAGTGTATGAAAAAGTACATTTTTTTTGATAACTTAAGTAGTTTTTCCTATCTACTATGATTCTTTCTCCCTTCTCCCCTGCTCCCTGCTCCCCTGCTCCCCACAAGGTTTTCAGGAGTTCCTGATCAGGGATAGCTTAAAAGGGGAGGCTTTAAACCACAATTTTTCGGTAATGAAGCTGATAGTTGAAAGGTTAACACTAAATGTGTACCTTTTTTTTCTCACAAAAAGCTACAAATATCGGTAGTAGATTGAAGAAGGAGACAGGAGACAGGAGACAGGAGACAGGAGGAAAATTACATGGGGATTCGCTCCCCCAAGTAATTTTGAACACTCCAGTTGACGGTGGGGTATTAAACCCACAAAGAAAATGATAAATTTTTCACATGAGATAGTTAAACAATTAGATAATCAAACTATTTACACTACCTCTGAAAATTCCTATTATTGGATATCAAAACATTTACATTTCAGTGAGATTCCTGAAAAAATAGAGCTATTTAAGAATAAGTATAAATTCCGGAAACTAACAAAATCAATCTTTCCCAACTTCTACTTCAGAGAGATACCTACAAAAGACCTCAAAAGAATTGAATTTGATAAAATTCCACTACCATTTATACTCAAACCAATAACTGGCTTTTTTAGCATGGGAGTTTATAAAGTTTCCAGTTATACCAGTTTTATAAATGTTTGCTACAAATAGCTAGGATATTTCTTATAGCAATGAGCGCTGGTATATTTACAAATTGCAGGAAAGGCCAAATAGCTAAAAGTCTTATATTATCAGCAATTTATTCCCCCAGATGAGCTGTTGCCTGTTGCCTGTTGCCTGCGCACAGCGCTATAGAAGTCAGTCCTCAGGAGTGAGGAGTCAGAATGAATGCCTTTAATAGAAGTTTTTAGGTCTGAATTTATCTTTTTAGTCCAAGAGACATCTCCTATAAAGTATTTTAATTGCCCCTATTATCCGTAACATTCTTTTTTCAAATTGGTATTACTCAGAATGGGTGAAAACCATCGATTTAATCACAGAGGAAATAGCTCCAACTAGAAACTTATATCCTGAATGTGTATTAAATACTAATTCATTTATCATTGAAGAGTATATTGATGGTGAATAATTTGCTGTAGATGCTTATTATAATTCCATTGGCAAACCAGTTATCCTAGGAATTTTTCAGCATATATTTTCTTCAGATAATAGTGTCAGTCAAAGAGTTTATTATTTATCCAAATAAATTATTGAAAGTAACCTTGAGGAATTGACAAATTTTCTCGAAAAAATTGGTAATTTAGCTAAAATAAAAAACTTTCCAGTACATATTGAGCTGAGAAGAAATAGTAATGGTATTTTATTACCTATTGAAGTAAATCCAATTCGATTTGGTGGTTGGTGTACTACCGCAGATTTATCTTTCTTAGCTTATGGTTTTAACCCCTACTTATATTTTTACTATCAAAAAAAAACCAGATTGGTGCAAAGTTATTCAAGAAAAAGAGGAAAAATTATTTAGTATAATTGAGTTAGATAATTCGAGTGATAAAAATGTCAGTGATATTACATCATTTAATTATGATAAATTGCTAGCAAATTTTGAAAAACTCATAGATTTAAGAAAGATAGATTACAAAGAATATCCTATCTTTGGCATCTTGTTTATAGAAACTAGAGAGGAGAATTTTCTGGAAATTAAAAACATCATAGATTCAGACCTAAGTGAATTTATCACAGTCAGTAAATAGGTTGATATATTCATAAGTTACACCAAATTTTTAACCTAGTCGATCTAGTAATATAAAAGCGGTACAAATATAATTACTGAAGAGCGAGGCATTGAGATAGTTAAACAATTAGATAATCCGAGTCTTTACCGAAAAATTGTGGTCTAAAGCCTCCCCTTTTTAAAGGGATAAAAAAAACGATAATATTCCTGATGTCAAGCCTCCTTATTGCAGGAGGTAGTGATACCGATAACTGAAATTACACTACCTCTGAAAGTTCCTATCATTTGGATGTAAAAACATTTTAAATTCACCGATATACCTGAAAAAATATAGCTATTTAAGAACAAGTATAAATTGAGGAAACTCGCAAAGTAAATCTTTCCCAACTTCTACCTTAAAGAGTTTTTTCAAGTAGAACTAAAAAGTCTTAAGCTTGACAACATTTCATATCATGTCCGCACATTATCGTTTGTGTAAACCCCAGGGTGAACATCTACAGGAAATTTAAGTTTTTTTCAGCCTTTTAAGTCTTCTTCCATCTTCCATCTTCCTTATTCCTTACCCTTACTTTACAATACTGATGCTACCGGACTTAATAGCATGAAAGTCTATAAAGTTTCCAATTATGAGGAATGGGTTAAAACCATAAATTTAATCACAGAAAAAATAACTCAAACTATCAACTTATATCCTGACTGTCTATGGAATACTAATTAATTTAGTTGTATTTCTAGCATTGATGCACTATTTTAGCTTTGTCATTGTATTATAATCTGCTGCCTAAATACTAATAAACTTGGTAGTCGTGCATTGTAATTATTTTGCTCAAGGGGAAGAACAGTAGAAGCAAGATGCTCCTATGAAGCGCCATTTTTCATCTACATATACCAATACAGTTTCCTACGGAATGCTGCGCAAACAGATAAGATAAAAATTCATAAGCTATGGAACCATTAGAGTAACTTTTGAGATTAAATAACTGCCAAAAAAATCCTTAACTTAACTATATTGCTACATATACCATCACTATGCATAACTACCATAAACTTTACCTTAATCCCCAATAAATTAGCTAAAACTTAACCATAATTGCCCTTAATATATTAATGTAAAAAAAATAATTTCAAACAAAAAAATATCTATAAATATTGTCAAAATAAGAATGAAAAGTAAAAAAAATATCCACTATTTTATCTTTGCAATTGTCTGGTTAAATTCTGCCTAAATACTAATAAACCCTACCTGACTTCCTAATAAATTTGCTAAACTTCAACCAGAATCGCTAAGATATACAAATGTCAAAAATTTTGACACTTAACTTTTGACTTAAAAAATATGATTCCAACCGTTATTGAACAATCTGGCCGTGGCGAAAGAGCCTTCGATATTTATTCTAGACTTCTACGCGATCGCATAATATATCTAGGAGAAGCCATAGATTCCGATCTGGCCAATCTAATTGTCGGCCAATTATTATATTTAGATTCAGAAGACCCAGAAAAAGATATTTATCTCTATATCAACTCCCCTGGTGGATCGGTCAGTGCAGGGATGGGTATTTATGACACCATGAGACACGTTCGCCCCGATGTCTGTACTATTTGTATGGGAATAGCCGCCAGTATGGGAGCATTTCTTCTCAGTGGAGGAACAAAAGGCAAAAGAATGAGTCTACCCCACGCTCGAATTATGATTCACCAACCATTAGGTGGAGCACAAGGTCAGGCCACAGACATTGAAATTCAAGCTAGGGAGATTTTATACCTCAAAAAATACCTGAATGACTGTTTAGCAGACCACACAGGTCAACCCATAGAAAAAATTGCAGAAGATACAGAAAGAGACTTTTTTATGTCAGCTACAGAAGCAATGGAGTACGGCTTAATTGACCAAGTTTATAACCGTAACCCCTCTAATTATTAACCAATTTTTTCTTGATTCCCACTAAATTTTTGTCTTTTTCTTTTGGGTTGAATACCCCGCCGTCTACAGGATTTTTACAACTGGTTGGGGTTTGAGTCCCCATCCATTTTTTCCTTCTTCCTTCTTCCTTCTTTCTTCTTCAAGGCATATCTAACTTTTCTAAATGTTGTAAGAAATCTTGCAATTTTTCAAAGGAAAGACGTGTACGCCCTTCCTCTCCATAGTTTTTTTTGAGATAAGTTTTTCCTTTTGTTGAATTCCAACCTAAACGTTTAATTTCATTGGTAGTTTTACCAAAAACTTCTAAATACTCCAAAAAGCTTTGTAACTCATCTACACTTAACTGTTCCAAAGATTCTTTATTATGACTATATTCTAAATAATCTTTTTGTTGTTTAAGCTTCCATCCTTGGCTTTTACTTTCCTTTGTAACCTTAAGCAAAATATCTAAATATTGATGGAAATTAAATAATTCTTCTGGTGTTAAGAATTGGCGTTTTTCTTGATGATAATTTTGTTCGAGAAAATCTCGCTCCTGTTCTTTCGTCCAGCCTAAACTATCAATCAAAATGTCTATATTAACATTTTCATTAGATACATCGTATGATGAACTTAGTGAAGAATTTTCATCATTATTATCAATTGATTGAGCTATTTCTACTGATGAATCTATAGATTCTGATGTAGTTATTTCACTATCTATATCATTATCATTTCCAGAACTTATTAATGTTTCTGTCGCCTCATCAATCTTTTCCTCCTCCTGTTCCGTACCATATTTAGTATTTAACCAACTATTATCAAAGCCACTCGAATTTTGAGTAGAATCAGGAATATCATCATAGTTAATACTAGACTCTACTATTGGTAATTCCTCTTTTTCCACCGGGGTATAAATATCTGATTCTTCCAACTCAGACGAAATAGTTGAACTATCAGGAACCTCATTAACATCTAAAGACAAAACAGTTGAACTATCAGGAATTTCATTAGTATCTAAATTCGATATTGCTGGTGGTACTTCCTCTATTTCTTTTTCTAAAGAAGTGTTTATATAAGTATTAGTCTGTGGTGTTGGAGGACTGACAGATGGAGGAGGACTAACAGATTGAGTAGGATAAAATTGAACAGAAGTTTGAGGTGTAGAAATAGATTTATCAAGTGGAAGAATAGCAAGCGATCGCTTTCTAGCTTGGTCTTCTGCCAACTCCACAGTATCAGCCGCCCCTAACCCACTGGCCAAAGTTTGACCATTGACCTGCACTAGGACACGAACCACATACTTACCATTATGGATAGTAATTAACTCAGAGATTAAGCAACCTGTGGGGTAACAAGCTCGAAAACGTTCTAACATAATTGTCTACTTAGTGAAACCTAGATCGAGTTAAAAGTCCAGTTTAGTACATTTGCCCAAAACTTCAGAGCTATTTCATTGACCAAAAAAAGCTGGTCTCAAGCCCTGTCCTAGAAGGACGGTGAACCTCAACCGGCGTTGGAGAAATCTAGCTGAATGTGTTAAAATATCAATATACCCCTCCCAAAACTAGCCTCATATATTATGATAGTCTACGAGTTTAAAGTCAAAGGAAAACTGAATCAATACCAAGGTATTGATGAGGCAATCCGGACGGGGCAATTTGTCAGAAATTCATGCTTGAGGTTCTGGATGGATAATCCAGGAGCGGGCAGGAAAGAGCTATATCGGTACAATACCGAATTGCGTGCAATGTATCCCTTCGTCAAAGATTTAAACTCCCATGCTTGTCAGGCATCTGTAAAAAGGTGCTGGTCAGCCATTGCTCAATTCTTTGAGAACTCCAACAGAAACATCCCAGGAAAGAAAGGATATCCACAGTTCAAGAAAAATACTCGCTCTGTCGAATACAAAACATCCGGTTGGAAGTTGCAAGACCCTAAACACATAGAGTTCACCGACAGAAAAGGGATTGGCAAGCTTAAACTGATGGGGACGTGGGATTTAGCATTCTATCCAGTTGAGAAGATTAAGCGGGTGCGACTGGTCAGACGAGCTGATGGCTATTATTGTCAGTTTTGTATTAGTGTAGATATCAAAGTTGAGAGTGAACAGACATTGCATAACGTCGGTTTAGATGTTGGACTCAAAGAGTTCTACACCGATTCAGAAGACAATAGAGAGCCTAACCCAAGATTCTACAGAAAAAGCGAGAAGCGAATGAAGTTCTATCAGCGTCGCGTTTCTCGTAAGCAGAAAGGCAGTACCAACCGCCAGAAAGCTATTAATAAACTGGGACGAGTACACCTCAAAATAAGTAGGCAACGTGAAGAATATGCCAAGAGACTGGCACGTTGCGTCATCCGATCTAACGATGTGGTAGCCTATGAAGACTTGAGGATTAAGAACTTGGTGAAAAACCACTGTCTCGCCAAGTGTATTAATGATGCAGGTTGGTATCAATTCAGAAAAGCGATGCAGCGCGGTCTTAGGGGTGTCCCCCATGAGCGACTGCATCAAGAATGGTTAGAGTATTTTGGGCCAAAGTTTGGCAAAGTAACGGTTGCGGTTAATCCTGCATACAGGACCCAAAAATGCTCAAATTGTGGCACCACAGTCAAAAAGTCATTATCCACTCGAACCCATATTTGTCGATGTGGATGTATTCTAGACCGCGACCACAATGCGGCCATCAATATCCTGAATTCGGCCTTAAGTACGATGGGGCACATCGGAACTTGGCTCAATGAGTAAAACGCTTTGGGAGATTCAGGCACTACTGAGGTAGGAAAAATCCTGCCTCAGCAACTTGGGTCGTAGAACAAAGAATCCCCCGCGCTATGCCTAACGGCAGGCTACGCCAACAGCCGGGGGAGTGTCAAAAACAATACAGTCCAAAGTTGGTCACCTTTTCTTATAGAATAAACAAACGATTAAATTAGTCGCACGTCCATAGACCTGAATCACCAAAAAAGAATAAGTTTCCCATAAACTATGGTGAAGACAAAAAAGTACAAGCCATTTATCCTAATACATTCACAAAAAGTAGCAAAGATAGTGGTAAATACTAGATAGCTGGGCAGTTTTGTCTACGATGAAATAACTCTACTCAGTAAATGTCTTGCCAAAATTAGCTTAAGAGGGCCATTAAGCATTGAACTAGGGAAAGCTGATTAAGACGACTATCTAGGTGAGACAGTCAAGGCAGACTAATTTATGGGATAACTGAACCGATAACAAAAAGGATAAAACGCTGCATGAAATTTTCCATCGCTACACTCCTAGCAAACTTTAGTGAAGACAAATTAGTCGCTCCTAAAGCAGTGGAGAAAAAACTAGATTGTCAAGACGATCTAAGTATCCATAAATTACAAATTGTTTTGGATGCTCTAGAAAAAATAGGAGTTTTAGCCAAAGATAAAGGTCGTTATCGACGACTATTTGAAGAGGCAATTGTAGAAGCAAAACTTCGCTGTTCCAGTAAAGGATTTTGCTTCGCAATACAAGACTCAGAAGGAACTGAAGATATTTATATTCGAGAAAGTCATCTGAGTAACGCCTGGAATAGCGATCGCGTCTTAGTCAAAATCATCAAAGAAGGCAGTCGTCGTCGGAGTCCAGAAGGAGAAGTAAAATTAATCTTAGAACGTGCTAACCCCTCCTTGTTAGCCAGAATCAAACAGATAAATGGACATAATGGAGAACCCTATTATCGGGCAGTTCCCCTAGACGATCGCTTACTATTTGAACTAGACCTAGTACCAGAAAGTCCTGACCTAGCGAATGCCATCGATCACCTTGTCCATGTCGAAGTATTGCGCTATCCCCTGGGAGAAAAACGTCCAATAGGAAAAGTAGTTCAAATTCTAGGTTCAGATGCAGAAGCAGCAGACGATATGGATATAGTATGTTGCAAACATGACTTGCCCCGGTCTTTTTCTGATGCTGTTCTCAAAGAAGCTGAGTCCTTGGTTAAGCACTCGACAAAGGCTGATCAAAAAAATAGATTAGATTTGCGCGAACTGCTGACAGTTTCCTTTGGAAATGCCAATAAGAAAGACATTAACCATGGTCTGAGCATAGAAACAACTTCCTCCGGTTATTGGCGAATAGGAATTCATATTGCTGATGTAGCATACTTTATTAAACCAGATTCACAACTAGACAAAGAAGCTCGTAAGCGAAGTATTAGTATATACCTGCGGGATACAGTAATTCCGATAATGCCAAAGATAATATCAAGTGATTACTGTTCTTTACTACCAGAAAAAGATAGACTCGCGATATCAATCCTAGTTACGGTCAATAAAAATGGTCAAATAGTTGAGTTTGAAATTGAACCTAGTGTCATCAAGGTAGACGATCATCTTAGCTATGAACAGACCAAAGAAATTATCAATGGAAATACAGAGGAATTAGCTAATCTGGCCTCAGATCAAATTGATAATACAATTAATAAACTCAATCATGTCAGTCAAGCAGTCCGCAATGCAAGATTACGAAGAGGTGGTTTCGATCTAAATTTACCAGATGAAAAAAGCTATTACAATGATGAGGGAGAATTGGGAGCAATGATAGTTCCCGAACTATTTCCGGCTCGATCTATGGTAGCAGAATTAATCGTCCTAGCGAACCAAGCAATAGCAAGTCACTTACTCGCACTGGGAGTACCAGCAATTTATCGAGTCCAAAATACTCCAGATCCAGGAGACATCCAAGAATTTATTAAATTAGCTAGTAATCTTGGAGCTGAGTTATATCTAGAAGATGAAGAAGACGTGCAACCTGCTGACTATCAAGCATTTATTGAAGAATTTACTGCAAAGAAATCAGAAAGAGTGCTGGCATACTTGCTTGAAGATACTTTAAAACCAGCTATTTATAGTACCATAGCTCAACCCCATTTTGGACTAGCATTGCAACATGGTTATGTTCATTGTATCTCGCCAGTTTCCAGATATTCTGACCTGCTGATTTCACGAGTATTACATACCATCTTTAATGAAGGACGCGATCGCCGTTCGAGTCGCTCCAAAGAAGGTGTAGAACTCAGTCATTCTTCCTGTCATGGCAAAATCACCTGGAATGTTCTACCTCCAGAAATACAGCAAGAGTTGGAAGCACAACTAACATCAGTAGTTGTACATTTAACAGAACGAGAAAATGTAGCACAGGATGCTCAAGAAGACCTGGAGGGATTAATTAAAACTGGATTGATGAAGGAACGCACAGGGCAAACGTTCCAAGGTTTGATTACAGGGGTGCAGTCTTACGGTTTCTTTGTAGAAATTGAGATTTCCTCTGAGTCAGTAGAAACTTTCAGAGTAGAAGGTTTAGTTCATGTATCCTCTCTCAAAGATGATTGGTATGAATATCGTTCTCGACAACAAACCCTTGTGGGACGCAAAAATCGTAATCAGTATCGACTAGGGGATATGGTGGAAGTACAGGTCAAGAGTGTTGATTATTATCGCCAGCAAATTGACTTAGTTGCAGTGGGTGGTGGTAGCGTTGCTTTTGATGATGATGAGTTTTCACCCCCTAGTCATCGTTATAGATATTAATTATCTTTTTCGGTGTTGCTGAAGGGCGGGATGAATATAAGTGGGGTGGGTATCCTGCCTACCCGAAAATATAAGGTGTTGCTGAATGATTGTGTGATTTTTTAGTAGTCAGTAGCTAGCAGCTAGTAGTTAAAAGAAGCTATTTTTACTTACTATTAATACCTACTCACTCACCAGTTTCATTCCTTATTTCAGCAACACCTCTTTTTCCGGTGTTGCTGAAATGTAATAGTAAGTAGCTGAAGGTAAAATTGAAAAACTTATGTTTTGCGTTGATACTTAATCTAAAAATCATTACCATTCAGCAACGCCAGATTTTAAGTTCCATTAAGGTCACTTCTGACTTCTGAATTTTGACTTCTGACTTTAGTGAAACGGTATAACTATCACCTACTATAAATTATTTATTGAAAATGAATGATTCTGTTTCTACTCCGCAACTACCGATAACGATCGGAGTTACAGGAGCATCAGGACTAATTTATGCTGTCAGAACTATTAAATTTTTGTTAGCATCCAATTACACTATTGATTTAGTAGCGTCAAAAGCTACCTACTCAGTCTGGCAAGCAGAGCAAAATATTAAAATGCCTGCTGAAGCAGCTAGACAAGAAAAATTCTGGCGAGAGCAAGCAGGAGAAGAAAGTAACGGTAAACTGTGTTGTCATGCTTGGCAAGATATAGGGGCTAATATTGCTAGTGGTTCCTACAGAACTAAGGGGATGATTATCATTCCTTGCAGCATGGGAACAGTGGGTAAGTTGGCTGCTGGATTCAGCTCAGATTTACTGGAGCGTGCAGCAGACGTACAGTTAAAAGAAGGTGGTAAACTAATATTGGTGCCTCGGGAAACACCTTTTAGCTTGATTCATTTACGAAATTTGACTACTCTAGCAGAAGCAGGAGCAAGAATTGTCCCAGCAATCCCAGCTTGGTATCATAATCCCCAAACTATAGAGGATTTGGTAGACTTTGTTGTAGCTCGTGCCCTAGACCAATTTGGTTTAGATTGTGTTCCTATAAAACGGTGGATAGGCCATGAATAGATCTCGGAATTTACTATTGTTAGTAGTTTTAATCTTGATAATCGTTGGGTTGGCCTTATTTTCTTGGCAAAATTGGTCCCCTAATTTGTCTTTAACTTTTTTGGGGTTACGATCTATACCTCTACCTTTGTCTATATGGATTTTAGGTGCTTTTCTTGCAGGTGTGATTACTTACCTGTTGATTTATGGTATTTTCGGACTTTCAAATTACTTGTTAAAAAAGAATTTACAACCTGCTAGACCTCGTTCTAGAAAGTCTCATCATCAAGATCGAACTGAGGAAGTTTGGGATGCTTCACAACCTCAAGTAACTTTAGATTCTCAAAGCTCTTTTAACTTGAATAAAGATTCAGAACCAGCTAAGAAAAATGAAAATTATGATGATTGGCAACCAAGACCTCCCAGGGTGAATCGTTCTTGGGATGGCACCACAGAGGAGCAAGGTTCAGAAAAAATACAGGAATCTGTGAATGAAAGTGCTACTAAAAATCATGAAACAGAACAACAGCCAAAAACAGGTTCTTGGTCTGGTTCTGTATATTCTTATGGTTATCGTGATAGTAGCAGTTCAGGTGTTGGTCAAACTGAATCTGTTTATGATGCAGATTATCGGATAATTACTCCTCCTCCTGCAAATACATCTATGCCTACTCAAGAGGAAGAAGATGATCAAGTTTCTGACAAAGATCATCAGTCAGAAGATCCAAAATAAGTTTGGCTTTTGTTTAATCGTTTTTTTTCATACAGTAATTTATGAATGTTAGTAATAAGAAATTCTTACAAGGAGTAAATCTTTATCTAGTTGGGATGATGGGGGCAGGTAAAACAACCGTGGGAGAGCTGCTATCCCAAAACTTAGGATATCGTTTTCTAGATACGGATAATTTGATTTCTCAAGTTGCTGGCAAGTCTATCAATGAAATTTTTGCTGATGATGGTGAAGCAGCGTTTCGGCAGTTGGAAACAAATGTATTGGCACAAGTATCTAGTTATAAAAATTTGACTATTGCAACAGGTGGTGGTATTGTATTGAACCATTTTAACTGGAGCTACTTACAGCATGGTATTGTCGTCTGGTTAGATGCGCCTATAGAGGTATTGCATAGTCGTTTACAGGGTGATCAAACTAGACCTCTGCTTCAGGATAGAGACCCTCTGGGTAAACTTCAGGCTCTTTTAGAGGAACGACGGCCACTTTATGCTAATGCAGATGTTCATATTCATGTAGAGCCTAAATCTACTCCGGAACAGTTAACAATGTTAGTCTTGGCAGAAGTTAAAAAAGTGGTAAAATCATCGGTACTAAATTAGTTATTGAAAGGTTCATCCCAAGATTTTAGTATGAAAATAATCTCAATAGATGTTTTTTGTCCAAAAAAGGTGTTATAGTTTTATGCGGCTATAAGATATTTGGTAGAAACTAAATAATATCTGGGATGAATATATGAAAATTTTGTAGATTTTAATAAAAAAAACCCCACCATAAATTAGGTAGGGAGCAAGGAAAATTAAACGCTTATTCTATTATAATCTCAGAAATCAATTATTATTGGTTATTGTGTATGTGACAATTTCTTAAACCTCCATAGGGCCGATTGCGTTCATAGAACCTATAAGATTAATATTTAAATTTGAACCTACTCTTGAAGTAAAGGTGACAGATGATAGTGCTTAACGACATAGTTCTGAAGTTGCCCATGGCACGACAAATCAGGATTTTTAAGCCTTACGACACCTTGTTTCCTGTTTTATAGCACCAGTATAGGTGAGATTTAAGGTCTTTCGAGTTTAATTGATTATGCTAAAATTTAAGTCTATAAAGTAGAATTCCTAGCCCTAAACTTGCTTGAGAAATAATTACTAGAATAATAAAAGACTGCCAATTTTTTAAGCCACAAACTTGAGTATCCAGTCTTACCAATATTCCCGCAGATATTAACACTAAAGCATCGACAGAAAGACTAACCCACCTAATGATAACTACAAATAAAAAAGCAGAAATAATCACAGAAATAAAAGTCGTAATATCAGATTGAAACCAAGGTGTAATTATTTCTTTAAAATTAGGCAGAGGAACAGTTAAAATAATATCTAATAAAAAAATAGCAGCTATAATAGCTAGATATAATAACTGAGAAGCTTGAGTACTAGCTAGTCTCCAGCCTAAAATAGTGTAAGTAATTAAAAGTAGGATTAAAGAAAGTAAAGGTATTAGTTTCACATTAAATTTATAAGTTAGTAGAAATTGCTTGCACTGGACAGGTAGGAATACATTGTTCGCATACGATACAACGAGACCTAATAAAATTTAGACGAAAGGTCTCAGGTTGTAAAGTCAAAGCTTCTGTAGGACAAACACCAGTACATAAACCACAGTCTATACAACTATCTTCATCGATTAAAATTTCCCTACTAGCTAAACATACATCTATATTTTTTAGTCTCATCCATTCGACAGCAGCATCTAATTCATCAATATCTCCCGATAATTCCAGCACTAATTTACCAACTTGATTTGGTGCTACTTGAGCACGAATAATATTAGCAGCAACATTAAAATCTTTTGCCAACCTATAGGTAATTGGCATATGAATTGAACGTTGTGGAAATGTTAGAGTTACTCGTTTTTTCATAGTTCTGTCCCCCAATTAGAATAATTAGACTGTTTCTAAAAGTCAAAATCCAGTATTTTTTCCTTCGTGATTTTTGATGTTTTTATTTATTCTTAATTATGGAATTAATTTTTATGCTCTTTGTTTTAAGATGGCAATTGCTAAACTAATAGCTATAGTTTTTAATTGTAATAATTCTTTAATTTTTTGACAATGAGCGTAAACCCATCTGATTCTACAAATACTTCCCCTTTCACAACGCGCCTGAGAAATTTCATTGTGGCGTTGGTAGCGATCGCTTTATCAGTGACCATTTTTATCGGATTACGAACGGAGACTGCTTCGGTCTCTTTGGGTGAAATGGCTGAAGCTGCAACACCTCTGAATGTGGCCTTAAGTAATGGTAAGCCAAGTCTAGTTGAATTTTATGCTAATTGGTGTACTACTTGTCAAGCTATGGCTTCTGAATTGGAGGAAATTAAACAACAGTATGGTGAAAATGCCAACTTTGTGATGCTGAATGTTGATAATAGTAAGTGGTTACCAGAGTTGGCTAAATATCGAGTAGACGGTATTCCTCACTTTGTATTTTTGGATCGAGATGGATCTGAGGTTGGCCAGACTATCGGAGAGATGCCAAAATCTGTGATGGCAGCAAATATAGAGGCTTTAATTGCTGGGGACTTACTACCATACGATGGTACTGTTGGTCAAGGGTCTAAATTTAACACATCAGTGGCACCAATTAAAGCAAGTCAAGCAGATCCAAGAGTTCACGGTAGTCAAGTGCAATAGTGGTCGATTAAGCTTGTGTATATATAGAATTACAGCATTGGTGATGTGTGGCTATGATTGTGCTTTAATGGCAATTGCCTAACTATTAACTGAAAAGCATTTTATATTTGGCTAAATTTAGGTTTCATAGCTTGATTCACCAATGCTGAATTAGTTGCTTTTTTTAGTTACTTAGCAATTAACGGTATAGCGATTCTATTTTAATACTGATGAGGTACAAAGTTCTAGGTTTTAAGGAATAGGTAATAGAAAATAATACCATTTCACAGAAGTCAATTTAGTTATCAGTTATCAGCTAGCCTTTTTACAGAGGAACTGGGTTAGCCTCTTACAGAGAAGTTACACTATCAGTACCTCATCACAACTGTACCTCACTCACCTGAGAAATGCTATAGTTGATTGATTAGGAAATATAAATTGGTCATTTTTGTTTGATAAGTTGCCTTTTTTTTATATAAGTAACAGAGGTATAATGTTAATTTAATCTGATAATTTACTCATCAATACTGTCAAGATTAACTGCAAATAATGCACATTGAATCAGTTACAGAAGATTGCAAGTAAATTAGGTAAACTTATTAATTTCATCGACTCCCAGCATTTTTAAAACTGCTTTATAAATTATGGTTACTGTATCTCATAAACCAGAAATACGCTGTATAGTAGAAGGAAAAAGGCTTTAGTTATCTAGTAGAGAAGGAAGAAGGAAAAATCTTGCGTTATCCGAGTTTTAAGCTTTTGATATGTCCTAACCTTTCCTTCAAATGCTGTATCAGTTATCAGGTTTATGATGAGAGATACTGAATGTTGTCGCTCCACGTCTACAGAACCGTTATCAAAACCCACAACTAATTCTTCAAATAAGCGTGGGGGTCTTAAACTCTATGTTAAAAATATAGATAAATAAATTCTGAATTAGATAGCTATCGAGAATGCAAAAAAGCAGATTATATCACATAAAATACAATTTCAGGAAATAGGTAAACTTGTGGATCTGCTATAGCAATCTTCAATAATTTATTGAAAATAAAAAAATCGATAAAAACTATGAAAAATTTTGTAAATCTTTCTAGTTTTATCATATATTTTTGCACAACTAAAATATGATTTATATACATGATAAAACTCACCTAATCTGTCAAATAAATTATCTATGAATAAATCATCTATCAATTCTAAACAATTACAAATACTTTTAATATTTTATTCTGCGGCAGGAATATTTACTATTAGTGTTCTGGTTGCAATAGTCAGTATATTTCCTCTATATAAGCAACTCAAAAGAAACGAAGAAAGCAATTTACAGTCAGCTTTAAGAACTCGAACTTTGGCAGTAGAAGAATTTATTTCAAAAGTCAAAAGTATTGCAGTACAAATTGCTAGTCGTACCCAAGCAAGACTAGAATTAGAAGCTTATAACCGAAGTTTAAATAATCGTGCTTCTGCTGTTTCTAATATTACACACTATCTGAGCGATGCTCTAAATCGGAGCCAAGATGTAGTTGGCATTACTCGCTTTGATCAAAATAATCAATTGATAGTTCAACGGAGAATAGCAGCACTTTCCATAGAAATTCCATAAAGTATAATTGGCTGATTTGGATTAATTTGTCGTACAAAAGTCATTGCTGAAGCTACATCTTTCGCTTCTTTTGCTCCAATTGTTGTTTTACTTCCGCTCGACCCTCCAACTCCTTGATAATCGACTAATACTGTATCGTAATTCAAAGAATGAAAGATTTTTATAGGGGCGAGAAGTTGCTTATCTTTAACAGCCCCTTGTGCCGGAAAAAGGATTACCGTTCCTTTAGAAGAAGCTGCTGGAATTAACGATAAAAATAATCAGTGCAATAAAGTCTGAGCAAAAATTATTAAGTGCGTCACAAAGAAATGGTATAAGAGATGCTCCTAAATAGGGTTTGCTGAAAAAGTATTTGTGTAGGAGTCAGTCTTCAGGAGTCAGGAGGAATAATTATCTAAGATTTTTCCCTCTAGGTTTGCTGAAAATCCTCACATTTTCAGCTTTTTGGAGCGAAAAGCTTGCACTTTTTTCTCATCAAAAAGATTAAAGGATTTACAGATAAAGGCTTTTAGAGTTAATCAGCAAGGCCTAAATATGTAATACCATTTTCGGATGATTAAGTATAATAAAAATTTTATCCCTGAGATATAGAAAGAATATCCCAAATTTTTGCCACCTCCAGTGTTCCCTTTTGAATTTACACCTACCACCTACAACCTACAACCTAAGAACTTTATTATCGTTGTATTAAGCGGACATTATATAAGTACATTGGTTGTGATATCCCTTTGATTATCAAGAGGTAAAATGCCAAAATTATTACTTATTTAGAACTACCGTATAAGATTCCGTCAATAATTTTTTTTCGATACTTTTGAGATTGCGGTCTAAGGTAAAAGATTGAGGTGGATAAATTGAAATTCTCTCAAAATCAGGATGTAAAGGGTTAATCAAATAATTATATTCTTGAGGAATAATAGCAGAAGGAACCTTTAAAACTGCTGTTGTTTTAGCAGTTAACCATTTATCTCCAATCGATGCTAAAACGGCAGGTGGAGAAGTATCACGCCAGTTATGGGGCAATAAATTTTCATCTACTTGTTTAATCGGAAAATTATCAGGAATTTTTACACCAATAGATACAAATATATTGCCAAAATTTTCTATTTCCATACTGACTAAAGTTTCTAATGTCGCTAGAGATAATGTGGCTGAAGTATAAATCAAGGATGTACCTTTAGAATTCCAACGCCCTCTGCTATAACTAGAAGCTTCAGCTTTAAAAACACTATTAATATGTTTTTTATGAGATATTCGCCATACTATTAAACTCATAATTATTATCTTGTAAACTACTAAAATTGAAGAAAAATTTAGGGTTCGGAATAAATGATTGAAAGACTCAGACTAGCTACTAATTAATTTTTTTCCTGACTCCTTATTCAAGATTCATATAAGCTCGGTTGATGATCAGAAGTATTCAATTCTTTGATTCATTTTGACAGTGCCACAGAATCAATAGAATAAAAATGCTGATAATATCTATCTATTTTTCGGCTTGTAAATCCTGAATTATTTTCTTAAAAAAACACCTGTGGGCAGGTTTTCAACCTGCCTTTATATATTTTTTTATTCACGACTAAAAGAAATGAACGATTAATAATGAATAATTAGCTATATACTCCATACTCTATTTTATTCAAAAGTTCATCTACTTGTTGTGTACCTGCATCCGTATCTAATAGTTCTAAAGGAGTTTTGCCACCCAAGGCACGATTTGATTTTTTCAGCCAATCTCTTGCTATTTCTAAATTTTCAAATATATCTAAGGTTTGTGCAAAAATTCTAGCAACACGATACAGTCTATCTGATTCTGAAAGATCTAGAGGTTTCTGATCTTTCTTGCGCCTAGATATAGTACGTTCAGAAGTTGCTAATAAAGCAGCCATTTGTGACTCAGAAATTCCACAATATTCAGCTACTTTAATCACAGAAATTATGGAAAATCCCTGACGAATTATACTGACTATTTGTAGTTCTTGGGGCAATTCCAAAATATTTTGAGGTATTTGCTCAAATCCTAAAATTTGATAGATTCTGGGGATGGTTTCAGTTTCTGAGTTCTGAGAAACTTGATCTGGAGATAACATCTGGACATCCTTGAAGGTCATGTGTCTAATATTATAATGCCAGATGTCTAAAAAAGTGATTTAAATTTTATATTGATCAGATTTTATAACAAAGAACGGGATAGTTAGGACTTATGTTGATGATGAAGCTTAGATAGGAAAAAGTTTTTCTCACTGTTCCCTCACAGGAGTGGGATACCAGATGCGTCTACCACCGACGGGGGGTTGCACCGCTGTTCCCTGCAATACATATTAATTCAGTAGTTTAACCCGCCGTAAAAGCAAGATAACATTAGGGAAAAAAGTTTCCTGGATATAGCTGAGTGCTAGTTGCTATATCTGAAGCTAAATATCCAGAATATAATTAATTTATAACTATTATGACCATGATTTATACTATAAACCTCTAATTTTTTCTGATAAGCTCGATACTCTAGAGAGAAGATCCAAAAAACAGGAGGATCAGAAAGATGAGAAAAAGTATAAAGATGAGACCGTTAGAAACCATATTCCTTATTAGTGACTTGATCTGATGTCTAGAAAATTATAGACAACAATGTTACATAGTTTTTGTTAAAGTTGAATAAGAAACAAAAAAACCCATAAATAAATTTATGCAGTTTTGAATAGAGTATTTATTTCTCGCCCTTTGTTTCTAGTCTGCTCTACCTTCCAGTAGGGATTCGGGATTATTTTTTTATTCCCGTTGGGTGTAACTGTTATAGCTTTGATTTGACTCGATCTAAACTGTTTTTCTAGAAGGCGAGTGGACAAGAGAAATAATTGTGGCCAGACTTAATGATTTTAGGACACATTTTTACCCTAGCTTTCTATTTGTACGCGAGGATAAAAGGCCACATAGTTTTGAATGTTTTTGGCTTTTTCTTTGGGGTTGGGATAATA
>NZ_JAAHGB010000037.1:0-65965 GCF_010672695.1 Okeania sp. SIO1H4 | reverse complement strand
ATTCCCTCAATTTTCTGGAATTCCAGCAGTTCTTTGTCTTCAGCTTCACTCAAATGTACTCTTAAAGGGGCTGGCACACTATAAATTTTCCTCCATCTACTCGACTAGGCTATTTTACAACTTTTTTTGCCTGCCTACTTAACTGCTGATTTGTGAGGTTTCAATATCTTGGACATAAGCATGATGAATCATCTGTCCTTTTTGAGAGGTAGCTCTCACCAAACTGACTACCGTATTATCGGCCAGATTCACGCTCTCGACTAATTCCTCTTAAACTACTACCCTCAACGTGATCCTGTAGAACCATGGGCATTTTCTCTGGTTCAACTTTTCGCCGATAGTAGAGAGTGTCAAAAGTATCGGTGTTTGCCCAGCATTCCGCAGGAAAAGTTTGTAGGCATTCAGGACAATAATATCGTTGACTTCCTTTGCTAGTCTTTCCATGTTTATGAGTTTTCTGATGGCCACACAGAGGACATTCCATGATGATTGAGAGTATTTAGGGACAATACTCATCTGATCATTCCCACACTTTCGCACAGGCACTACCCTATATGGCAATAGACAGATAGGTTAGGACATAGAGTAATAATGATCTTTAGACAGGGAAATATTTTTCCTACTGTTTCCTGTTCCCTGGTATAAATAACTTAGATTTGCCTCTCCTCAATAAATCAGCTAAAAGTGATTATAGGACTATTAAATTTAAGCTCATTTATGTATTATTCAATAATAAGTAAAATTTATGCCTTCTACTTTCATTAAATATTTATTAACTTAATTATGTCTAAATTACGCTGGCTAATTCTCAGTTCTTCTGCTTCTGGATTTGGTCTTTGTTCAGTTTTATTCGCCATCTTTACAGTGTTTAATGAATTAAGTATTTTAAACGTTTTGGTGCTGATTTTGGTCTTAGTTTTTTTGATGCTTAATTTAGTATTTACAGCTCATTATTTTTCTCAAATTTCCCGAGAACTATACATTAGAGATAAAATGCAAACACAAATGAAGATGAGGGCTAAACCTACAAGGTATCGATATTAAATTTTGAGTCAATCATTACTGTAATATAGTTGTCGGGAATATGGAACAGACTATTTATAGTAAATACTTACTAAATTAGTACAATATCATGTCTGTTTAATTAGCGATAAAAAAAATATATTCTCACTTCAACGGCAAATCTTCCTCATTCTTCCTGCTCCCCACTCCCTGCTCCCTTATTCTTATTTATCAGTATTCAAACAGATATGATCTAATACAACAATCTTGGGCAAAATATTGATAGGTATATTTATAAAAAAAAGACACTTTTTATCAAGTCATAAAATTGCTAAATAAGGCAGAAGGTTAGTTTAAGTTGTTGCAATTTTCAGGAAAAATACGTTAAAAAGTATCTACACTTGCTAATTTATTACTAGGGCTAATTACTAAAAATGTTTGACTTTATTAATCCTATTCTTGGTCGTCATCCAGAACAAATCAAGGCTAACGTTGAAATTTATACTTGGCAAACTTGTCCCTATTGTATAAGGGCAAAACTTTTGCTGTGGTGGAAAGGTGTCAACTATACAGAATACAAAATAGATGGCAATGCAGCTGCCAGAAATACTATGGCTGAACGTGCGAATGGATATCGTACTGTGCCACAGATTTTTATCAATGACCAACATATTGGTGGCTGTGATGATATTTATACTCTAGATGGAAAGGGTGAGTTAGATCCTTTATTGAGTAAGCCTGCTGCTGCATAAATTTGGGATTATTTGAGAGTAAGAAAAAATTAAATTATTATAGCGCTACGTGCTAGGGAATAGGGAACAGGGAACAGGGAATAGAGAACTGTAAAATGGTTTTTCCTGTGGAAACGCTCTGCGAATAAGATTGAAAAATGTCTTAACCAATTTTTGTAGTGGTATACACTTTAATTTATAGTAGTCGAAGCAAATGGCGCGGACAGATCAAAAGCTTAAAACTCAGACAACATAATATTTTTCCTTCTTCTTTCTTCCTTCTTCCTTCTTTCTTCTGCTATAGCAATAGATTTGCTGCAAATTTATCTAAATTATTTAACCGCCATTTAGCATCTAGTCGGCGGTTTGTTTGTAATTCTAAAACTCTTATTCCACTACTAGGTAGAGTATTTAAAAGTTGTTGTAATTGCTGCCAAGAAGATATTTTCTGATGTTCTACACCATAAGTATTACATAGCTGGGCAAAATTAATATCTTGGGGAGTAGCAAAAAATTCTGTAAAAGGTGGTTCAAATTTAGCTATTGGTAACATTTCAAAAATTCCACCTCCCTGATTATTAATCAAAATAATAGTTAAATGACCGACTAATTTATTTCTCAGTAAAAAACCATTAGTATCATGTAAAAGTGCTAAATCTCCTGTTAATAAAACACTGCTTTGTTGACGATGAGCAATACCTAAAGCAGTTGATAAAGTACCGTCTATTCCATTTGCACCTCGATTGAAAAATGGCTTGATTTGGGAATTATTAGGAACCCAGAAAAATTCTACATCTCTGACTGGCATACTATTAGCAATAAATATTGGTGTACCTTGGGGTAATATTTGAGAAATTAACCAAGGTATTTTAGGTTCAAATATTTGATTAATTACTGCCATTTTTTTGTTGATCGCCTCTCTAACTTTTACTTCAGCATTGCACCACAAATTTAAGTAATTGCCATCGGAATTACTATGGAAAAGTTTAGGAGTAAAAATTTTAGCTAGTTGTTCTACTGAAAGTTGTAAATGATTTGTCTTCCCATGCAGCGGGTCAAAATTATCCTCACTTTCATCGATGATTAATCTGTGAGGGTTAGTTGTTTCTAGCCAGGTTCTTAATTGTTTACTTGTTGGTAATTCGCCGATTTGTAAAACTATTTTAGGAATAAGTTTTTGTGCTATTTCCTGATTCCTTAAAATTAAATCATAAGTACTAATCAAATAGGGATTTAACCGAGAATAGTTTCTTAAAGGAGATAAACCTTCAGCTAAAACTGGGAACTTGATAATTTGAGAAATTTGAGCGATCGCTTGACAATATTTTTGAGGATTTTTGGGTTGTGCTAAACCTGCAATAATTATGCCTTCGCCAGATTGAAGTTGATTTTTTAAATCTAATGTTAAGTCAAAATTTGGCAAAAATTCTGTTGTGAAAATTGGTTGTACTGTAGCAAAAAAGTTTTGGGGGAATTGTGCTTCTAAGGAAATAACTTCTGGTTGGGGTATAGGAGGTAAAGGGTCTCGAAAAGGAATATTAAAATGCACAGGTCCCGGTGTCGGTAAAGTTGTTTTTCTCCAACCATGAATAATTGTTTGTCTTAAATATTCAAGTATTTTTAGTTCTATAGAAGGCAAACTTAGTTCAACTTGCCAGTTGGGATAACTGCCATATAATTTAACTTGATCTATTGTTTGACCTGCATGACAATTTCGTAATTCTGGAGGTCTGTCTGCCGTTAAAACTAATAGTGGGATACGACTTTCTTTTGCCTCTATTATGGCAGGATAAAAATTGGCAGCAGCAGTACCAGATGTACAAACTATTACCACAGGTTGATAATTTTTCCTTGCTATTCCTAGAGCAAAAAATGATGCGGAACGTTCATCAAGAATAGGAATTGTTTCGATTTTTGGGTGAGTGGCAAAGGCAAATGTTAGAGGCGTGGAACGGGAACCAGGGCTAATAATTGCTGTAGTTAATCCTAGATATTGTAATGTTTCTACTAAAATTGATGCCCAGACTGTGTTTATATTTCTAAAATCAATTGGCATTTTTGAGTTTTGAATAGTAATAGGGTACTCATCACCTAAATAACATGGGAGCATGAAAGCCATCGTCTTTTAAGCGATGGATGAAAGGTGACTCGTCGGATTTTAATCCGAAGTATTTTATTTTACTATTTCCTCCAGTTTCCCAAGCACTTCCGTTAGTAGGCGCTCCATTATAATTATCGTGCCAAACATCTAGACACCATTCCCAGACATTCCTGTGCATATCGTATAAACCAAAGGCATTGGGAGGAAAACTTCCTACATCTGTTGTTTGTCCTCTTTTCCCCTCATAGTTAACTAACTCAGACGTTATAGTTTTTCCAAAATAGAAAGGAGTAGTCGTCCCGGCGCGACAGACATATTCCCACTGACTCTCGCTGGGCAGGGTATAAATTTTCCCAGTTTTCTCAGATAGCTTTTAACAAAACTCTATGGCGTTGTGCCAATTCACATTTTCCTACTGGGCGACTTTCTCTTTTAAAGTGAGAAGGATTATTTCCCATAATGGCTTGGTACTGGTTTTGAGTAATAGGATATTTACTCATATAAAAAGCTTGCAGAGTAACTTGATGTTGCGGACTTTCATTACTATCTCTTCCCGCCTCATTTTCCGGCGAACCCATGAGAAAACTTTCTCTAGGAATATAAACCATTTCTAATTTAATCCCATTACCCAAGTATGCGATTTTTTGCCTGGCAGTTCCCTGGGTGCGGTTAATAATTTTGCCAGAGTTGTTGACAGTAACTACTTCAAAAGTAAAGACTTCCCCTTTCGTCTCCCACTGCCTTTTTTCCTCTGCATCTCTTTCTTGTTTTTACCTAGTCTTCGCTATTGGTTTTGTAACCTCTTTTAATTTCTATTCCCACTCCTTGAAGTTCTTCATTTTCCCTGTAATTACTCAAATTCGATAAATTATCCCCACCAAACTTTTGATTTATCTCTTGTTCGGTTTTCCCTTTTGCCAAGAGTTTCTGTTTAACATTCGTTTCCCAATGTAAGGCACGTTGAATAGCAAATTCATAGAG
Source organism: Okeania sp. SIO1H4 (assembly GCF_010672695.1). Taxonomy (NCBI): domain Bacteria; kingdom Bacillati; phylum Cyanobacteriota; class Cyanophyceae; order Oscillatoriales; family Microcoleaceae; genus Okeania; species Okeania sp. SIO1H4. The sequence goes on along the minus strand of NZ_JAAHGB010000037.1, from coordinate 61,150 downwards.
AATTGTCGGATAATGTAGATTGCGAATTATAGTTTTGTAGAAAGGATAAATTTCTTGTCCGCCACTCCAATAGGCAACTTGAATATTAATCAAATCTCCATCTACTTCTGATTCTATTAATAGTATAGGTTCAGATTTTAAGCGACTAAATATAGCTTTAACTGCACTACCTCTAGCAAAACGGTTACTATCCCAAGCGTGGTCTATTAATTCTGTGGGTCGTTGTTTGTTTTCTAGAGGATAGTATTTTTCGAGGAAATTTCGTAAGTTTTGGGAAAGACGTTTTTCTACTTTAGGAAATCCAGAAGTAGAAGTTTTATTTAGGTGTTCAAACGGTCATAGTCTATTTCTGGGGGTGCGAGTATTATTTGTATGGGCACAAGATTTCGTCCTTGATGATATTCAAGTATTTGCCAGGGGTAAATTTTGAGTAGCCAGTTATCTAATTCTTTAATTTCTAGGGCAGCTTCTCGTTGATATATTGCGTTGAGAAATTGAGTTTCTCGGTTATATTGAGCAAGTTCGATTTGTAGTTGTTTTTGTTGTTGAAATAGCCATGCTTGAAATTATTGATTGCTTTTAGCTATTTGCATATCCACTGCTTGAATAAATTCTTGGAGTGTCCGATTTTCTTGCCATTGGTACTAGACTATTTTGCCTTGAAATTCTTGACGATAAGTTTCTAGGTCAAATTGTGCAGAGATTTGTTTTTCTTGTAGTTCTTTTTGATGAGCAAAGCGTTGACTTTCCAAGTCTCTTTGAAATACTTGATTATTTTGTTGTAATTTTGCTTGAGCATCAAGATGTTGATATTCTATTTCTGCCTGAAATTCTTGGTTATTTAGTTACCATCTGTACCTGCATATCCTAAATAATGATAACTAGAATTATAAACTTTACGATCTTTTAAATAACCTACATAATGACCATAGCGATCGCTACTTGTATGTAGGTCAATATGACCTGCATTATCTATTGTTGTGTAAGGATATTTATCGTCATAATTATATGCAGCAGTGGTGGATGAATTAAATTCTAAATGATGACTATATAGACTCATATTTTGACTCTCAAAAGTATGAGAACTTAAACTTAAATTATTTTGCTCTTGCTGAAAGTGAGAAATTTCTGGTGGTAGAGCATGAGAGTTTACCCCAGAAATTTCTGTACCAAAATTTTGATGTTCAAATTGCTGCTGCTGATGGAAATTATCGGTAAAATTTTGATTTATATCATGCGACGTTGAGGAAAAATCATCATTGTTAAGTAAACCATAATTGTCACTAATACCACTATCTTGATTTGCAAAATTATCGAACGAAAAATTATTTTGCTCCAAGTCTATATTTGCCCCTAAACCCATACTTGAATGTTGATAGTCGAATTGCTGTTGCTGATGGAAACCATCGGTCAAATTCTGGTGTAAATCTTGATTTATGTCATCCAGTGTTGAGGATAAGTCATCGTTATTAAGTAAACCAGAATTATCACTAATACTGCTATCTTGATTTGACAAATTATCAAATAAATTGTTCATATTAATTCTACCCTTAAACTATATTTGCATTATATCTTTATGGCAGTTGAAAACTAGCAGATAGTTGTGATAGATAAATTCTATTATTATATGTAGAGCTTACTGAATAAATAGAATGGTTGGCAAGCATTCAGTGGTCAGCTATCAGCTATCAGCTATCAGCTATGAGTTATTAACTCATTATTGTGGCAGAAAGAATTAGTCTCGAAGAAGAATGAAAAGTTATTAATAAAATTGGTCATAAGCGAACCTTAGTCGTTGCTTGAATATGTTCAAAAGCTGAATGTTGAATGCTAATAGCTGAATGCTTACAAATGGTTGTATTTACTTAAACTAAAGCTTTTAATAAAGTCTGAAGTTTTAGTTGAACTTCTGCTAATTCTTTCTCTGGTTTTGAACCAGTAACTATGCCTGCACCTGCAAAAAGTCTGGTACGGTCTCCGTCTATTAATGCTGACCTAATACCTACAACAAATTCTCCATTTCCTTGATAGTCTATCCAACCTATAGGTGCTGCATAAAGTGAACGCTCGAAAGTTTCAAAATTATGTATTTGTTGTTGAGCAGTATCTCTAGGAACTCCTGCTACTGCTGGCGTGGGATGTAACTCTGCTAGGATTTCTAATAGATGAATATTTTGGGAAATTTCTGCTGTAATTGGTGTCCATAAATGCTGAATATTTGACAATTGTAATAAATGGGGTTGAGGTGGGTAATGAGGATTTAATCCTAAATCTTGGAGATGTTTAATAATAAAATCTATGACAAATTGATGTTCTCGTAAATCTTTTTCACTGCATAATAAACTCTTGGCTAATTTGACATCTTGGGTGGAAGTTTTACCTCTGGGCGCTGAACCTGCTAAAGCATCTGTAATTAATTGATTATTATTAATACTAATTAATCTTTCCGGACTTGCGCCTATGAAGTTTTGACCTTTGCCATTACTGGTAGAAAATACATAGCAGTCTGGATAAATGAATCGTAAGTTATTTAAAGACTGAATTAAGTTAACAGGGGTTTGAGAATATATGTCTATGGCGTGTGCTAAAACTATTTTTTTTAAGGAATTTGAGTTAATCAAATCTAGAGCGGAAGCTACTGATTTTTTAAAGTCCTGTAAATGATTGGGATTAATTTTCCGAAGATTTCCGCGAGGCTTGATTAAACTTGATAAAGAAGTATTATTTATTTGAGTAATTTGCTGGTATTTCTGCCAAATTATCTGGGAAATATTTTTAATATTTATAGATGTAGTAATAACTGTATTAATCACAAGTATACAGCGATTATTTTTCTGAGTTATTTGCCACTGTGGCAAAAATATAGTTGCAGAAGGAAAGTGAGAGTTTATAGATGGTTTCTCCTGATAATTACCATTTTGAGAAATATGTAGATTGATTTGGGAATCTTGTTCAAAGAAAGTAAAACTACAAAAAAAGTGAGGACCTGAAAATGGTAAATGTGTTGCACCTAAAACAATTGTATTATTAAGACATGACTGAATAAAAGATCGAGCTTGTGAGAAACGGTTCCCACCCATAACAGTCAAGTGGGTAGCAGCATCTGCAGCAGCGATCGCTAAGGTATTTTTTTCAGTATTTGTTTTTCCAATAATTTGTTTTTCGAGATAAAAATGTAGTTGATGAGGTTCACAAATTTCCTGCAATACTGCTAGGGGATCTACTGGTAATATTTCCACAGAAATACTAATGACTTTTTTCTGTACCTGTTCCGTTAATGTCTGTTGACAATTTAACAGAAACTGATGCAGGTCCTGGCAGCTTTGAAATAGATTAACAGAAGTGGGTATTGCAGGCATGAAAAAAAGAATCGGAAATTTTCACTGAATATTAAGAGAAAGTGATTGGTAGGGCTGTTCAATTACTAAATATGGCCCAATTTATCCCCTAGTTTTAATTAAAATTATCACCTTTATTTATATTAGACCCCATAGTTATGGTCAAAATTAAATCTTTTTCCCTCCTTTTTTTGCATTTCTCTTTTCTGTTTTCTTTTTGAGACTTTGACATATAGTTAGCGCCAGGCTATTGCCAAGAGCTTTAAGTTTGGTTTTTTGACACTCCCACCGTTAAATCAAAGATTATAACGGGGGATTCTTGATTTAATGACTCTTAACTAGGTAACAAATCAAATAAGCTGAATTGTACCCCCGTCAGACCGTCTCCACAAGCTCTCTTGCTCCGTCTTGACGCTGAGGGAACCTCAGCGCAGGCGGTGCGCTTTTATTTAACGGTGTGCCCCACCGCTCTTAATCCTCTATTTCTGATTACTTTTGCAGCAGCTACATCACGATTAACCTGACAACCACAGTTGCTACAATTATGTTTTCTCTCAGCAAGTTTTTTCTTGTTTAAATAACCACAATTTGGACATTATTGAGATGTATAATTCTTATCAACCTTGGCATAATATTTACCTCTTTTCCAACAAACATAAGGTAATATTTCATTAATAAACTTACCTATTCCAGAGTCTAGAGATTGCTTTCTAACAATACCTTTAGACCAGGAAGTAAAGTTAATATCTTCAACAAAAGTATTATCTGCTAAATCACAAAGTTGATGAGCTAATTTAAAATGCCAGTCACGTCTAGTATTAGCTATTATTTCATGTAAGCTAGCTATTTTATTCTGAAGCTTTAACCAATTATTTGACCCTTTAGTTTTATTTTTAAGTCTACGTTGCAGCAATTTAAGCTCGCGTAGTTGACCTAACAAAAACTTAGGTGATGTAAACAATTTACCTGTAGAAGTTGCTACAAAATTTTCTATTCCTGCATCTATCCCTAAAGACTTTTTTCCTACTGGATTATCTGGAACTAACTCCGATGATTGGAAACTAACCATCAAATAATAACCACTAGCTTTTTTAACTATCCTAGCTTGTTTAGCTACCATATTTTCTGGATATGGTCTGCTTTGCCTTAATTTAATCCAACCTAACTGAGGTAGTTTAAATCTGTTATTACCCAAGCAATTCTTTAACATTGCTGGAAAGACAAAACTCCTCATCCTCTTCTTGAATCTAGGAAAACCTCTTCCTAAACTTTTCATATCAACAAATGCTCTATCTAAAGTTTTTAAAGTTTGTTGTAATACTTGAGCATTAACTGACTTTAACCTAGGATTAGTTTTCTTAGCTACTGTTAAACTTTTAGCTTGACAATTATAATTAGGGTAGGGAGCATCAGCAGGAATAATATATTCAGAAATAATTGAACAACTATTAATCAGTGATTTTCTTGAACTTAGCCAGTCTTTCCGCTCTCTCAAAGCATAATTGTATACAGTTTTGCAAACATCAAGAATCTGATTAATTTCTGCTTCTTGTTGTTTTGTAGTTTTGAGTTTATACTGGTAAGTTAAAGTAATCACGTTGACGGTTTTTTTTGTTTCCTAACCTATTAATAATATCACACAATATTATTAATTACAAACCTTATTAAATATCTCAAAAACCTAGATCAAAGGATTCGCTACCGCTCAATTAATTTGCGTTTTTGTAATTCATCTCACCGCTATAATCTTTGATTTAGCGGGAGTCCTCTTTCAACATTCTCTGATAGAGGATTATTCAGAACAACTAGAAAGGCCAAATTGAATCAAATGTAAAGGAAAAATAAATTACATAATTTTTTGTTAAGTTTTCTGCATAACTCGGAAATTAAAGTCTTAAGAGATGAACAATTGTTGTGAGCGAAAAATATTTCTGAAGTATGTTTATCATTATCTATACTTAGGGTTGAGAAGTTTGTCACAACTGATTAAACTATGACAATCAACGAGCATAACTATTGCCACAATCAAAGATTAATTATCAAATTAAGATGACATTTCAAACAATAAATCAATCTCAAAAAAAATTATGGCTAGCTGCCATCAAACCACCTATGTATAGTGTAGCTATTATGCCTATATGGGTGGGAACTGCAATAGCTTTCTGGGAAAAAAATTCGATTAATTGGTCGATTTTTTCAACATTTCTTACATCAGCAATTTTAATTTTGGCCTGGGAAAATATTAGTAATGATGTATTTGATTCAGAAACAGGTATCGATAAAAATAAACACCATTCTTTAGTAAATTTGACAGGAAATAAATCTTTGATGTTCGTCCTGAGTAATTTATTTTTACTGTTGGGAATTTTAGGAATTTCAGGAATTAGTTGGTGGCAAAAAGATTTAACGGTGATTGGATTAATATTGTTGTGCTGTTTTTTGGGATATATTTATCAAGGTCCTCCTTTTAGATTAGGATATCAAGGCTTAGGAGAAATTCTCTGTTTTTTTGCTTTCGGTCCTTTGGCAATTTCTGCTGCTTATTATAGTCAAACTAAAAGTTGCTCAATGATAAGTTTGACCGCATCAATAATTATTGGAATTACTACTACTATTATTCTCTTTTGTTCTCACTTTCACCAAGTAAAAGATGACTTAGCAGCAGGGAAGCTATCGCCTATTGTGAGAATGGGAACTAAAGCAGGTTCTCAATTATTAAGTTGGTCTTGTGGTATTGTTTTTGTACTCATTTCTATCTGTGTAGGTTTAGGAATTTTCCCTGTTTGGACTCTGTTAAGTTTTGGTGGTTTACCATTTGCTATTCAGTTATGTCGCCATGTTGGTAATTATCACGACCAACCAGAAAAAGTTAGTAACTGTAAATTTATTGCTGTTTATCTACATTTTTTTAGTGGATTATTATTTGGTTTGGGATTTATTATTTAAACATGATATATGGGAAATATGAGGAGCAGGAAACAGGGAACAGAAAACAGTGGGAAAAATATTTCCCTGTCTAAGATTGATTGTCACTCTTAATAGACATCTCCAATAATAAAAAATAAAATCAATTATCGTAGATAAATCATCAATTATTTCCATCTACTCTGTAGGGACGTTGGATTCAACGTCCATATTTTCTATATAATTTTCTGCCCAAGGAAAAAAACAATCCTCAGAATGCTTAACAATATGTTACAATTAGTCAAGCATGACAATATATAGCACTTAAAAATTAGGTGTTGTGCTCAAAAATAATCTGTGAATAGGAATATTAAAAGTATGGTTAGTAAAGTTCAAAAAAGCGAAAAAGAGTGGAAAGAACAACTCACACCAGAACAGTTCAATGTAACTAGAAAAAAGGGAACTGAAAGACCATTTACAGGGGAATATCACAACAATAAAGAAAAAGGAATATACAAATGTGTTTGTTGTGGTGTTGACTTATTCAGTTCCGAAGAGAAATATGATTCTGGCACAGGTTGGCCGAGTTATTGGGCACCGATTAATCAGGATAATATCAAAGAAGAAGCTGACTGGAGTTTATTTATGCGAAGAACAGAAATTCTCTGTAGTAATTGTGATGCTCATCTCGGTCATGTTTTCCCTGATGGTCCTCCACCAACTGGATTGCGTTATTGTTTGAATTCTGCTGCGCTGAAGTTTGTTAAGTCTGATTGACGTTCTCCTCTGCCTAAAGGCAAGAGGATTCTAAATATCACTATGCTCGACTTTCTCTTTCGTCGAGTCGGCTTATCTGTTTGGGTTTCCCCATCCAGACAGAGGCCAGTCTCTCCAGAGATGTTACTTTCCCCGCGCCCCGGGGTAGTTGATAGTTGCTTGAGAGCAGATTGGAGAATGTTGATTGCAGCATTTGCCTCCTAGGTCGGAGCTACGCTAACGTCTCTATCTGCTTCATAACCACAGTGGGGACATTTATGGGTTCTAGTGCTTAAAGTTTTGCTTACTTTTTTACCGCAGTTCGAGCAGTTTTGAGATGTATTGAATGGCTCAACTGCGATAACTGGAACTCCATAAATGCTGCCAAAATACTCTAACCATTCCCTAAATTTGTACCAAGCAGCATCATTAATGGACTTGGCTAAATGATGATTTTTAACCATGTTACGCACTTTTAGGTTTTCTATCGCTACCAAGTCGTTAGACCGGATGACGTGCTGTGCTGCTTTGCCAGCCCAATCGTTACGTCTGCGTGATACCTTGAGATGCGTTCTACCCAACCGATTTCTTGCTTTTATCCTGTTTTTGCTACCTTTTTTAGTACCAGATAAACGCTTCTGTAGCTTTTTGATTTGGCGCTCATCCTTTCTGAAAAACCGAGGATTATCGACTTGATTACCTTCAGAATCGGTGTAGAAATGATTTAAACCTACATCTAATCCCGTTTGTTTTCCTGTTAATTCTTTTTTTTTCTCCCTGGTGTGGTCAATCAAAAACTGAGCATAATAACCGTCATACCTTCTAATTATTCTGACTCGTTTAATTTGTTTGAGTTGATAATAATGAAGGTTGCGACTTCCCCATAGTTTAAAAGTACCAACTTCAAATTTATCCGTTAAAGTCAAATAACGTCTATCTTCTGAAAGTTTTCAACCAGAGGTTTTATATTCAACCGAGGCTCTGACCTGGTATTTTTTAAACTTAGGATAGCCCTTCTTTGATGAGCTAACTTGATAATAGGAGAAAGCACAATGAAAAAAGAAAAGAAAAATCTTCTACCTCAAATATCTGCACCAGTCCAGCGACAAATCACAGGTCAAGAAGTAACAGCTCAAAGCTCAAATAATGGCATAGCTTCATCTATCTTTGGTATTGAGGAGCGTGGTAGCGGAGTTTACTTAACTTTTGCAGGAGATGATGCAGAGTAAAGCTCTCAAATAATTGCATATCTCAGAATACTTCAAAATTTTTTCTCTAAGTTCATCAGTTTTCATTGATTTTAAATGATGTCAAAGTAAATGAGGCTAGAGGCAAATAACAAAGGTAGTAAAAAATTAAATATCTGTGAATAATCTACCGCCTATTCTTACCCTATCTAGGGTTTTTTTTTGACAAAATTGACAGAAATATCTCGTTATTATCAACTCAACTATTATTTAACAGGTAACACTAATAACCCTGTTATTCTATTACTACATGGATTTATGGGAAGTAGTAATGATTTTGTCGATTTCATTCCCCAATTATGTGAATATTTTTGTTGTCTAACAGTTGATTTACCTGGACATGGAAAAACTATAGTTACTGGCAGTGATGAGTATTACGATATGGAAAATACTGCCATAGCATTGATTCATTTATTGGATGAGTTGAAAATTGATAATTGTTATTTATTTGGTTATTCAATGGGTGGCAGATTAGCTTTATATATGACCATTAGTTTTCCCACTAGATTTAATAAATTAATATTAGAATCAGCGTCGCCAGGATTAAAGACTGAAGTTGAGCGATCGCTCCGTCGTCAATCAGATTTAAAGTTAGCTGATAAATTAGAAAACAGTAATTTTCAAGAATTTTTATCTAATTGGTATAGTCAAGGATTATTTAAATCTTTGAGGCAAAATAATAGTTTTGAGAAAGTCATAGAAAGACGGTTAGAAAATAAACCATTAGAATTAGCAAAGTCTCTCCGAAATTTGGGAATAGGCAATCAACCTTCTCTCTGGGATAAATTATCAAATCATCAGATTCCTACTTTATTAATGGTGGGAGAATCTGATGATAAATTTAAAGCTATTAATTTAAAAATAGCAGAATTATGTCAAGTTGCTAATATGAAAATAATTCCTGAATCTGGTCATAATATTCACTGGGAAAATCCTAGAGAATGGATTGAAAATGTAATAAATTTTTTGGCAGAAGGAAGGAAGAAGAAGTAATTCAAGAAAAGCTAAATTTCATAGGAACCATAAAGCCAGTTGCCTAAAGCATCAGGATCGTTACTGACATGAAAATCTTGACTTCGTTGAAGATATTCTTCTCGTGAAATATACCCTTTTCCATCCCCATCTAATTTGATAAATGCAGATTTAGCAGTTGCTTCATCTAAACCAATAGCTCGGCAAAATTGTATGTATTCAGATTGAGAAATAGTTCCATCATTATCCGCATCAAGGATACTGAAAATAGTATTAGCTTTAGCAGTATGAGATTCCTGCATTTCTCGTGAATTAGGAAAATTATCAACAGATACCTCGACAACTTTTAAGTATTCCTGAAGACTCACTTTTCCATCATCATTAATATCAGCAGGTTGCCAAAAATTCGTCCAGATATCCTTAAACTTAGCAAGAATATTTTCAAATTCTAATGTTCCAGGTTGCCAATCTCGCAATTGAGCAAGATTTTTTGCCCACCTTTGTAAGTCTGCTTCTTCTACATAGCCACTACCATCAACGTCATATACATAAAAATTCTTAGTGTGTTTTTTCGTCAACAACTCAGTAAGCATTTTTTTCCCTTGAGAAAGAACAAGATAGGTATGTCACGACTATAATTGATTGCCGAGTAATTTTCAAGAGTCAGATTTAAAATTAGCTGATAAATTGAAAATATAAGGATGATTGGGGTGCATATCATATTTGCAAAAATACTTTTTTCCTATATATTCTCAGATGAGCTGTTGCCTTTCGGAGCTGTTGCCTAAAAGCAATAAATTTTTAGCTTTATTCAAAATTGAGATGCACCCGATGATTGTGATTTTCAGCTAAATAAATCAGACAGCAAAAATACAACTTTTATAGATGTGGTCTAATCTAATTAAAACTGCTATAAATTTTATCCTTACCTTGCAATAAAAAGGCAAAGAGGTTAAATTTTTCCAAAAAAATCTTCCCCCAAAAATTATGTACTATCAACTTTTATAGATGTAGACTAATTTAATAAACACTACTATAAATTTTATAGCAGTCACCAAGGAGCTTAGGACATAAAAGACAAACATAGCTATCGTCTCTATGAGATGGTCTAATAATTTGATATTTTTCTCTGCCCTAACCGCTGTAGCAGTTGCTATATAGTCATTCCAATTAAGATTGAGACACTTAACCTTGATATAATCCTTAAAAATAAGGGATTTATCCGTCTCATTTTTATTTGAAACTACTATACCTTGTAAAAAATAGACTAGGAGGTTGAATTTTTCAAAGAAAACCTTCCACAAAAATTATGCACTATCAACTAAAATTTTTCCTCTACAAAAGGAACTTCAAACAACCTCTCAAAACCAGCCATGGTATCTGGAATATTAGAGAAGGAATTATTTTACAACTAACCAGCAAAACTGGAAAAATAGGTTTAGGTGAAATTGCTCCTTTGAGTTGGTTTTGCTCTGAAACTTTGTCGGAAGCTTTAGATTTTTGTCACCACTTACCAACAGAAATTACAGTAGAAACAATTTTATCTATTCCTGAAAATTTACCTGCTTGTAAGTTTGGTTTTGAGTCGGCTTGGGAAAATCTTAGAGAAAGAGAAATAGATAAGAAAGAAGAATTGAAAAACTCTAATTTTTACAGTGCTTTATTACCAGAAGGAGAGCCAGCTATAGAAATTTGGAAGCCACTATGGCAAGAAGGATATCGTACTTTTAAATGGAAGATAGGAGTTAATAAAATTCAAACAGAAATCCAAATTTTTCAGCAGTTAGTTAAAGCACTTCCTACAGAAGCAAATCTCAGATTAGATGCTAATGCTGGATTAACTTTTGAGGAGGCAAAACAATGGTTAGAAATATGTGAAAATCTCAATTTAATTGAATTTATAGAGCAACCTTTATCTGTCGATAAATTTGAGGAAATGTTGAAATTAAGTCATCAACACTTGACTCCTATTGCTTTAGATGAATCTGTTGCTAACTTCAGTAAAATGCAACAATATTATCAACAGGGTTGGCGAGGAATATTTTCGATAAAACCTGCTATTTTTGGTTCGCCTTCCCAACTCCGTAATTTTTGCCAAAATCATATTATTGATGTAGTTTTTTCTTCAGTATTTGAAACAAAAATTGGTAGAAAATCAGCACTACAACTCGCGACAGAATTACAACCAAATATACTTAAAAGTCGTGCTTTTGGTTTTGGAATTACTCATTGGTTTGATGAACAAGAAGAAATATGGCAAGACAATTTATAAGTCAAATTTTTAACTATCTGAGTACAAGTAGTGATTTACTGAAAAACTGATAAGTAATAACTGATAACTGATAACTGAAATTACTCATTGGTTTGATGAACAGGAATAAATATGACAAAAAAATTTATGAACCAAATTTTTAACTATCTGAGTACAAGTAGTAATTTACCGAAAAACTGATAACTGAAATTACCCATTGGTTTGATGAACAGGAAGAAATATGACAAGACAATTTATAAGTCAAATTTTTAACTATCTAAGTAAAAGTAGTGATTTACTGAGAAACTGATAAGTAATAACTGAAATTACTCATTAGTTTGATGAACAAGAAGAAATATGACAAGACAATTTATAAGTCAAATTTTTAACTATCTAAGTATAAGTAGGGTTTGCTGAAAAAGTCTTTTTGTTGAGATAGGGAGTAGGGAGTAGGGAGTAGTGAAGAGTCAAGAGTTGGAAAGAGTCGTAGAGGAACTACTTGGAAAAATTATCCCCAAATTGTTCTGCCTCTATCTTGCCCCAATACTCACTTTTTGAGCAATGTGCAGGCAAAAACCTGCTACTTTTTTACTACCTAAAAAGGCAAAAACCTTTATATATCAAGACTTTTATCTTTAATCAGCAAGCCCTAAGTAGTGATTTACTGAGAAACTGATAAGTAATAACTGAAATTACTCATTAGTTTGATGAATAAGAATAAATATGACAAGAAAATTTATGAACCAAATTTTTAACTATCTAAGTAAAAGTAGAGATTTACTAATTGGTAATAAGTAGGTGCGGGTTTAACTAAAAGCCTTGAGATAAGAGAATCTAGTTCTCAAAACCTGCCCTCTTTATTCTATTGAGTGTTTGAAACAAAAGTTATTAGAAAAACTGCACTATGACTTGGAACATAATTACAACAAAATCTACTCAAAAATTGTGCTTTTGGTTTTGTAATTCCCCATTGATTTAATGAACAAGAGAAAATATGACAAGACAATTTATGAACCAAATTTTTAACTATCTGAGTGCAAATAGTGATTTACTAATTAGTAATGAAAGTAGTTATATCTACTCTATTAGTCAAAAAAAGTTTGATTACTTGAACGAAAATTTTCACCCAGAATCTGCACCAAAGATATTTATATCAGAATCAAAACCAACAGAATTTATTACCAGTTTTGTTGCTGCTGTTGCTACTGGTTTTCAAGTCTTTCTATGTAATCCAAATTGGGGGAAACAAGAATGGGAACAAGTATTAGAATTAGTACAACCAGATATAATTTTTGGAAATACTCCCGACGAAAATTTTCTAGGAGCAGATATATACAAAAATGATGTATCTCCTCAAAATAGCATCTCTCTAAAACCAATACATACTAATAATAATACCAAGGAATTTTTTCCAAAAAATTTGATTATGATTCCTACTGGTGGCTCATCTGGAAAAGTTAAATTTACCATTCATACATGGGAAACATTAATAGCATCTGTGGAAGGCTTCCAAAAATATTTCCAAGTACAAAAAATTAACTCATTTTGTGTTTTACCCTTATATCACGTCAGTGGTTTAATGCAATTCATGCGCTCCTTTATTACTGGAGGAAATTTAGTAATTTTGCCATCATATAAAGAAATTTTCGACAAAAAGGAATGGAATATTAATCCCAATAAATTTTTTATTTCCCTAGTACCAACTCAATTACAAAAGCTGATACAAAATTCAGAAACAGCAAAATGGTTATCTAATTTTCAGACAGTGCTTTTAGGTGGCGCACCTGCTTGGCAGGAATTATTTGATGTAGCTAGAAAATATCAGATTAGATTAGCACCTACTTACGGAATGACTGAAACTGCTGCTCAAATTGCTACTCTTAAACCCAAAGATTTTTTGAAAGGAAATAATAGCAACGGTCAAATTTTACCCCACGCAGAAATTATGATTAAAAGTGAAAATGGGGAGATTTTAGGCAAAAATAAAATTGGAATTATTAACATCAAAGCTCATTCTTTAGCATTAGGATATTATCCCAACTTATTTAATTCTTCTGAAAGTTTTGTGACGGATGATTTAGGATTTTTGGATAATCAAAATTACTTAAATATAGTAGGTCGTCGTAGTCAAAAAATTATTACTGGTGGGGAAAATGTTTTTCCGGCAGAAGTAGAAGCAGCTATTTTAGCAACTGGATTAGTTACTGATGTTTGTGTAATAGGTTTACCCGATAAATATTGGGGTGAAATTGTGACTGCTGTTTATGTTTCTGATGACTTAGAAGTTTCTGTAGAAAAGTTTATGGCTACTATTAATGAAAAATTGAGTAAGTTTAAACAACCTAAATCTTGGGTTAAAGTTAAAAATTTACCTCGTAATTATCAGGGTAAAATTAATCGTGAATTGTTAAAAGAAATAGCAATTCAGAAAGAAGAAGTAAGAAGTAAGAAGGAAGAAGGAAGAAGGAGGCTTTAGTTATTTAGGATAGAAGAAAATATTACATTGCCTGAATTTTAAATTTTTGATATTTCGACATCTTTCTTTTCAGAAGGAAGAAGGAAGAAGGAGGCTTTAGTTATCTAGGAGACAAGAAAATATTACATTGTCTAAATTTTAAATTTTTGATATTTCGGCATCTTTCTTTTCAGAAGGAAGAAGGAGGCTTTAGTTATCTAGGAGACAAGAAAATATTACATTGTCTAAATTTTAAATTTTTGATATTTCGGCATCTTTTCTTTCAGAAGGAAGAAGGAAGAAGGAAGAAGAAAGAAGAAGACTTTATACCAATTATCATGCATTAGTGCTATGGTTGCGTAATACTTCAGTTATTAACTAATTCGTAGAATCCGAATTACTTTTCAGAAGGAAGAAGAAAGAAGGAGGCTTTAGTTATCTAGGAGAGAAGAAAAGAGTGCATCTCATAGCAAGCAAAAATACTTTGTTTCTATATATTCCCTGTTGCCAGATGAGCTGTTGCCTGTTGCCTAAAAGCAATAATTTTTTAGCTTTATTCACTCATTGAGATACACCCGAAGAAAATATTACATTGTCTAAATTTTAAACTTTTGATATTTCGGAACCTTTCCTTTTTGACTTTTTAACTCATACTAATTCAAGCTCTAATCAAACTTACACCTGACTGCTGAATGCTGAATGCTTACATAATCTTGCTCTTGATTAAGCAAAATTATTTAATACTAAATCTATAGCTATAGATAGTTAAATATTACTCAAAATTATAATTTTTTGATAACTTCAATCTATGTTTAATTCCAGGTAAAATAAACCAATGAATATGAAATTATCATCCTAGAAACTGAGCAATAAAAAAAATGACTACTCAAACAAATTCACAAACCCTACTAACTCCCTTAATGATGGGAGATTTAACCCTAAAAAATCGAGTTGTCATGGCTCCAATGACCCGATCGCGAGCAGGCACAGAGCGAATGCCCAATGCGATGATGGCCGAATATTATGCTCAAAGAGCTGGGGCAGGTTTAATCATTTCAGAAGCAACTGTCATTTCCAAACAAGCTAATGGTTGGCTAAATACACCAGGCATTTACTCAGACGAACAGACAGAAGCTTGGAAACAAGTTGTAGATGCCGTCCATAGTAAAGGCACTCCTATGTTCCTTCAACTTTGGCACTGTGGACGAGCTTCTCATAGTAGCTTTCACGAAAATAGTCAATTGCCCGTGGCCCCCTCTGCTATTAAGTTGAATCAAGAATACGTTCATACTCCCATTGGCAAACAACCATTAGAAACTCCTCGCGCTCTAGAAACAGAAGAGATTCCAGGAATTGTAGAAGATTATCGTTTGGCTGCCGAACGTGCAAAGTCTGCTGGTTTTGATGGAGTAGAGATTCACGGAGCAAATGGCTATTTGATTGACGAATTTCTACAGTCAAAAACCAATCATCGGAGCGATCGCTATGGTGGCAGTCTGGAAAACAGATTTCAGTTTCTCAAAGAAATTGTAGAGTCTATTTTAACTGTTTGGCCTGCTAATAGAGTTGGGGTAAGAATTTCTCCTAATGGTAATTTTAACGATATGGGTTCGCCAGATTTTCGGGAAACTTTTATTTATGTTGCGCAACAGTTAAATAATTATGGGTTAACTTATCTTCACGTTATGGATGGTTTAGCTTTTGGTTATCACGAATTAGGTGAACCGATGACTTTGGCTGAATTTAGAGAGGTATTCACCAGCACTCTTATCGGAAATTGTGGATATACTCAAGAAACTGCTGAAACAGCAATTCAAGCTGGAAATGCCGATCTAATTGCTTTTGGACGACCCTTTATGAGTAATCCAGATTTAGTAGAACGTTTTACCAATGGCTATCCTCTTAATCCACCTGCTGATGTAAAAATTTGGTATTCATTTGACAAAGAAGGATATATTGATTTTCCCACTTATCAACAATCCCCAGTAAAAGTTTCTTAGTTTAGTAGATAAGTACCTGGCAAAAATCTATTGAAAATTATATTATTCCCCCTTTGTCAGGGGGAAAATTCATATCAAATTTAGATCAGGAGTCAGGAGTCACCGAGTCAGGAGTCAGTAGGTAGAAAAGAGTTTTTCAGTAACTTTAGAGTCAAAAATAGGTATAATTCCCACTATTGTTTTGGGTGAAAATTTACCACTAATTGAATTTCATATATCAAATCAGCAAGGCTTAAATGCCTTCTTCCTTATTCCTTATTCTATTAATTTTTACCAACAATTTCTCTAACTCGATAAATAGGTCGTTCTTGAGATTCGTGATAAGTTCGCATCAGTAATTCTGCCAATAAACCAAAACTAAATAATTGTAAACCTGCAAGTAATAACACAACAATTAAAATTAGTAGAGGGCGATCGCCAATCTGTTCATTAAAGCCAAATTTGAGGATAGTTAAATAAATCCCCAAAAATAGACCAACTCCCCCAGAAATAAAACCCAACATTCCAAAAACGTGCATCGGTCTAGTGAGGAATTTTTTCATAAAAAATACTGTTAATAAATCCATCACAACTCGGAAAGTTCGCCCTAAACCATACTTACTTTTACCATAGCGACGAGCATAGTGGTTAACAGGTATTTCTGTAATTCTTGCTCCTTCAATAAAAGCTAAAGCTGGTAAAAATCTATGTAATTCACCATAAAGGTTCATATCAGCAACCAATTCCAAACGATAAGCTTTTAAAGAACAACCATAATCATGTAAATTTACCCCTGTAACTTTACCAATTATCCAATTAGCAATTTTAGAAGGAAGTAGTCGTGTAACAGCATCATCCTGCCTATTTTTTCGCCACCCACTAACTAAGTCATAACCTTCATTGAGCTTAGATAATAATAGTGGAATATCAGCCGGATCATTTTGTAAATCTCCATCTAAAGTGACAACTACTTTGGCCGTAGCATACTTAAACCCTGCTGCCATAGCTGCAGTTTGTCCATAATTTCGGCGGAGAATTACTGCTTTTAAATCTGTACGTTTTTGAGCTAATTCTGTTAGTAGTTTTGTCGAACCATCCCGAGATCCATCATCTACACAAATAATTTCGTAGGTAAGCTGATTTTCCCTTAAACTAGTAGAAATTGTTTCCAGTAGTTGAGGAATACTATCAACTTCATTGTAAATAGGTGTCACAATAGATATATCTAATAGAGTAGGAGAACTTTTATTTACTCCTATCTCTTGAGTGGATAAATAGTTACTCATTTTGATTAGCTACTAGGGATAAATCTTTATTTTATTTAGTTTATCATAACAACTTGAATTTTTGACTGAGTATTCGTAGCAGCAAAATTAGTAATAATTTTAACCAAGACTACTCTAGGGGTAAATACAGAAAGCGAAAACTTGTCTAAGAGACTGTTTGTAAAGTTTTGTAATATACAATGATTGACCTTTAAACTGTACAAATTGGTTATTTATCCCAGATTTATAGGCTGAAATACCCAATTTGCGAGGGGTAAAAACACTTCATAATTCTTTACA
This sequence comes from Okeania sp. SIO1H4, assembly GCF_010672695.1. Lineage (NCBI taxonomy): Bacteria > Bacillati > Cyanobacteriota > Cyanophyceae > Oscillatoriales > Microcoleaceae > Okeania > Okeania sp. SIO1H4. The sequence goes on along the minus strand of NZ_JAAHGB010000037.1, from coordinate 43,683 downwards.
AACAACCTCTAAAGTCTCTCAAAATTACTCATAATTATAGCTATAAAACTAAAATGAGTAAGTTTGTTCAGTTGTATATCCATGATAATCGTGAGATTGGCGTTCGCGGAGCGTGGCGTCAGGCATATCGCCTATTTCAATTGGATTTGGGTTCATAGTCGCATTTGAAAATACATCAGCACAAAGGGCAGGTTTAGTGATCGCTCCTTGGAACTGGAATGACTTAATTACTTATCCCACACTTTGCGCTCTGCACTACCCAATTTACAAAAAAGCATTAAAAAAAGGAATTTTTCATCTGCCGATGAGTGAAATAAAAATTCCCACTTCACAGACAGAAATAATAGAGGCAAGAATTATCCCCAAAATTAGCTTTTATATAATAGAAATAGTCTATGAAAAATCGGAGTAAACAACAAATAATCAACAAATAGCAGGAGTATATTTAGGAGTAAATAATTTAATAGCTGTAACGACAAATCAAACAGTAATTTTACCTCTTTTGATTAAAGGCAGACCATTAAAAGCCATTAATAAATTTTATAATAAACGACGCTCTTGTTTACCGAAAAATTGTGGTTTAAAGCCTCCACTTTTAAGGTGATAATAAATCAAAATTTTCATGATTAGTCAATAGAGCATTAATTCTTAAGATATAGGTGACATAACATAATAGTTGAAACTAATTTGATGAATCAACTCTTAATTTAAACTTGCTTTTCATTTTTGTTATTTGGTTATTTTTGGATATTAACCAAAAGAGATTTAATTATCAAAAAAATCTGATGAAGATGAATCTTTCATTTCTTCTATAACTTTCTTTGGCAGACTGCGACGACGACGATACCAAGTTGCACCTCCTACTAACATAGCGATGAGACTTAACGCTCCAACTAAAGGCAAAATGTCACCTGTTTTTAATGCTGTTAAACCAGAACTTCCTAACATTACAAAAGGCAAAACACCAGGTAAAGTTCCCAAGATAGTGCCTAATAGATAATCTTTAAAACTAACAGATGTTAAACCAGCAGCAAAATTTACTAAACCATAAGGAATGATTGGCAATAAACGAATGGCAAACATATAAAATAATCCTCCCTGACGCATTTCAGCATCCATTGCTTGCCATCTTCCAGCCAACTTTTGAGAAATCCATTCTCGACCTACAGTACGAGAATAATAAAATGCGATAATTGCAGCAATAATTGCTGCTAAACTTGTCCATAATGTACCGATCCAGGGTCCAAAAATTGCGCCTCCAGCCAGATTAAGTGCTGTAGAAGGTAAAACTAAAATAGTTGCTATTGTATAAATAACTATATAGATTATTGGTGCCCAAATACCTGCTCGTTCTAGCCAACTTTGAACTTGTTCCGGAGGTAAACCACCTAATAAATAAGCTGCATAAATAAGCTGCTGTTCCAGTGGCAATTATACAAATAATTGTCAGGAGAAAAATACCAGTTTTAAGATTGAACATTAAATCTCTACTCCGACCCAAAATTACTGCTTTAGTATTCTTGATTTAATGACAAAAACTTTGAGATTATTCACTCCTAGTCATCTGATTTTCAAATCCATAACTTTCTCTGACTAAATAAAGAGGTCTTCTCTTGACTTCTTCATGAACGCGACCTAAATATTCACCTAAAATTCCTAGAGATAATAACTGCATTCCACCTAAAAATAATATCGCTACTATTAATGAAGCGTAACCAGGAACATCAATTCCAAATATCAAAGTCCGAATCACTAAAAAGCTAGCATAAATAAATGAAATTAAAGAAATTGATATCCCAATATAGCTCCAAATTTTGAGAGGTATTGAACTAAAAGCAGTGATACCTTCAATTGCTAAATTCCAGAGTTGCCAATAATTCCATTTTGTTTCACCTTTGAAACGAAGACCTCGGTCATATAATATTGAAGTTTGTTGATAACCTACCCAGGAAAATAAACCCTTCATAAAACGGTTAGTTTCTGGTAACTTTTTGAGAGCTTCTACAACTTTTCGGTCCATTAACCTGAAGTCGCCAGTATCGGGCGGAATTTCTACAGGGGTCAAACGTTGAATTGTACGATAGAATCTTTGGGCTGTGAATTTTTTGATCCAACTTTCTCCTTGGCGCGATCGCCTAGTTGCGTAGACCACATCATATCCTTCTCGCCACTTGGCTATCATTTCCACAATTAATTCTGGTGGGTCTTGTAGATCGGCATCTATGGGTATAACTGCATCGCCTACGGTATAGTCAATACCTGCTGTTATAGCAATTTCTTTACCAAAGTTACGGGAAAAGTTTACTACTTTAATTAAGGAATTGCGTTGATGATATTCTACTAATAACTTTAGAGTATTATCTTTACTACCATCATTAATACATATTATTTCATAAGTCATTTCTAGAGGCTTTAGCACTGATATTAGCCGTTCAAACAAATAATCAATATTTGGCTCCTCGTTATAAAAAGGAATGACTATGGAAAGTTGTACTTTCTTTTCTTCTGAAAGCATATTAAAAGCAAATATAAAGTCGTGACCATCCAGATTATACCAACAACAAATTTATGCTATTCCCCCTGATATCGAATATTAATTAATTTTTATCAGGTACTTATATAATTTAGTATTTCTATTATTTGGCTTTTACTTCCATCAGAAAATATAGTAAAAATATGTCTATAGTCAAAAACTTTTCTAATTTTTGGGTAGATTAAGCTTGAGAGTAAGTAGAACTAAGTTGATTATTAATGCTCATAATTTGCCTCCTAGTCAAAGTAGATTTTAGTCAATTTAATATGTCAGATATAATTTTTATCTAGTTTAGTGCCCCATCATACTTTTGTTTAATTTCTTCTACCAACTTCACTTCATTAGAATTATTGTTTGCCCAAACTTCTCGGTCTTGACGAATTTTTTCTAGATGGGATTCAATATTTTCTTGATTAATTAAAATCCCAAAATCCTCTGGAACTTCTTCTTCTTTGTAAGATAAAATTCGATTCAAAACTAAATCCCCAACTTTCTTAGTGTAATGAAAATTATCTCTATAGTTTTCCATACCACTATGGATTGGTTCAATTGTGATACTATTGTATCCAGAAAAATCAAATACTGGAGTAATTTTTACAACTTCACGTTTCCATTCTTCAAAAGTTGACCACTCACCTGTTGCTCTAATTGCTTCCCACTGAGTTGCATGAGAGGGAGAAATAAATACAATTAACTTAACTTGATTTTTCTGACATAAATCTACTATTTTTTTTAATTCAATTAATGGAGTAGATAATTTATACTTAGCATGATCATTAAAATAATTATTGATACCATATTGAAACTTATCTTTAGTTTTGTCTGGGTCAGGATTTAGAACTGGCATAAATCCATTTGCTTCATAAGGAATATCATCTAGGGAAGTTTTATTACTATCAATTATAGTCTTTTTACTAGCTAAAACTCCATTCATAGACAAGGCTACATGAATTATATCTTTCGGGGAAATATACTGTTTTTTTAACCTGTATTCAGCAAAGGTTCCTCGACGCTTAGTAAATGAATTAAACATCAAAAAATCTAAGCCAATAATAGCCAAACTTAATTCTTGTTGGTTAGCAATACTATGTTCTAAATAACGTCGTAATTCATAAGCAGTTATAGCATTTAGTCCTAAATTATAAGCAGGTTGTTCATTCTTTAAAGCTGGATAATTAGTATCTAAACCTTGTTTAGTTTTAGATGAACCCATTAAAACAGTAATAGGTTTAATCCTAATAACATCAGTTGCCTTGAAGAGGCGATCGTTATTATCTTTCCGAGGTTTTGAATGATTTATTCCTAAGAAATTGGGAGTATTAAAAACATCATAAGGATCGACAACAATGTTAAATATTCCTACAGTAACTATAGGGAGAAATACTGACAAGAAAAACATCCAATTATATCGGCGATATTTTTTTCTATTTGCCACATATTTTTCTGATTTTTGAGGATATGAAGAATTAGAAGCAGTAGAACTAAGTTGATTATTGATACTCATATGTAGCTCCAAGTCAAAGTAGATTTTAGTCAATTTAATATGTCAGATATAATTTTTATCTAGTTTAGTGCCCCATCATACTTTTGTTTAATTTCTTCTACCAACTTCACTTCATCAGGATTATTTTTAGCCCAAACTTCTCGGTGTTGACGAATTTTTTCTAGATGGGATTCAATATTTTCTGAATTAATTAAAACTCCAAAATCCTTTGGAACTTCTTCTTCTTTGTAAGACAGGATTCTGTTCAAAATTAAATTCCCTACTTTAGGAGTGTAATGAGAATTCTCTGTATAATTTTCCATATTATTATGAATAGCTTCAGTTGTGACACTGTTATATCCAGAAAAGTCAAAGACATCACTAATTTCTACAACTTTACGTTTCCATTCTTCAAAAGTTGACCACTGACCAGAACTTTTAATAATTTCCCATTGAGTTGCATGAGCAGGAGAAATATATGATATTAATTTAATTTGATTTTCTTTACATAAATCGACTACTTTTTTGAATTCATCTAGTAATTGAGGAGATACTTGAAATATTGTAGAGTAACCTACATAATAATTATTCATAATTCTTTCAAATCTAGACTTAGTTTTTTTCGGGTCAACATTTAGATAAGGTATAAATCCATTTTCTCCATCAAAAATATTATTTGGCAGATTTTTATTACTATCAATTAATGTTTCTTGACTTGCCAAAAAGGCATCTAAAGAGAAAGTAATATTAAGCAAGTCTTCCAAGAGAATATATTTTTTTTCTAGTCTCTGCTCAGAAAAATTTTGCCTGGTTCCTATCAACGAATTAAACATAAAAAAATCTAAGCCTATAACAACTAAGTCTAATTCCTTCTAATTAGCGATCGCGTGTTCTAAATAGCGTCGTAACTCATAGAAATTTCCCTTAGTAAGTGCTAAATTATCAGCCAGCTTATAATTTTTTAAAGCTAGATAGTTAGGATCTATAGCGCGTTTTGTTCTCGATGAACCCATAAAAACTGTTACAGGTTTAATGCGGATAACATCAGTTGCTTTAAAGAGGCTATCACTATTATCTTTCCGAGGTTTTGAATGATTTATTCCTAAGAAATTGGGAGTATTAAATACATCATAAGGATCGACAATAATATTAAATACTCCCACAGTAACTACAGGGAGAAATACTGATACTAAAAATAGCCAATTATATCGACGATATTTTTTTCTATTTACCATATATTTTTCTAATTTTTTAGCAGTTAAAGGTTGATATAAACTATAACTAAGTTGATTATTTGAACTCATATTTTATATCCAAATCAAAGTAGATTTTAGTTAATTTAATATCTTAAACATAATTTTTATCTAGTTTAGTGAGACATCATATTTTTGTTTAATTTCTTTTACTAACTTCACTTCATCAGGATTATTTTTCGCCCAATTTTCTCGGTCTTGAGGAATTTTTGCTAAATGTGATTCAATATTTTCTCGATTAATTAAAACTCCAAAATCCTCTAAAAATTATTCTTCTTTATCAGAAATAAGCCTGTTCAAAATTAAATTCCTTACTTTAGGAGTGTAATAAGAATTATCTGTTTTTTTGGGAGGATAAGCTTGGGAGTATGTAGAACTAAGTTGATTATTTATGCTCATAATTTATCCAAACAATTTAAAATTGGAAATAAAGAAATTCAGACACACGATTCAGCGATAATAAAGCTAAACTTGTCAAAATACCAATCCAAACTGCCCACCACCAAGTAGGTTTTAACTTTGCCAAAATTTCCTGAGTATTTGGTAGGAAACTTACAGAAAAGGTTAAACCTATTAAACCCAAAATTGAGAAAATTTTACTCCCCAAAAATTCCGGCAAATAATTCATATCCGACCAAGATTTGAGCTGAAAACCAAAATTAGTTAACACAGATAATTTATCTTTAGCTTCCCCTGGTATAACAACCCCATTTAGACCTGCCATTGTCTGTAAAATATCTAGACCATCTTGAATATTTTGCGATCGAAATAACACCCAACCAACAATAACAGCAACAAAAGTAATTACCCACGCCAATACTTTCGGCATCGGAATATTTAACTTTCGCCAACCATGATTTATACATAAATATGTACCGTGTAAACCTCCCCAAATTACATAAGTCCAACCTGCACCATGCCATAATCCACCTAACAGCATTGTTGTCAAAAGATTACTATAACTACGTACTTCTCCACGACGACTTCCACCCAGGGGAATATATAAATAATCTCTCAGAAAATTGGATAAAGTAATATGCCATCTTTGCCAAAAATCACTAATAGAAGTAGCCTTGTAGGGAGAGTTAAAATTAATCGGTAATTTAATATTAAACATCAACCCCAAACCTATCGCCATATCAGAATAACCAGAGAAATCAAAATATAGCTGAAAGGTGTAACTTAAAGCTCCTACCCAAGCTTCAATAAAACTCAACTCATAAGCATTATTAAAAGCTCCTGAAACCCAAGGCGATATAGTGTCAGCTATCAATACTTTTTTACACAATCCCAAACTAAAAAGACTTAAACCCAAAGCCATATTTTTCTGGGAAAAAATAAAATTACGCAATTGACGAAACTGAGGAATAAGTTCATCATGGCGTAAAATAGGTCCGGCAATTAATTGGGGAAAGAAAACCACAAAGAAACTATAAGTAAGTAAATCATAATTAGTCTCTCTTGTTTCCCCACGATAAGCATCTACTAAATAAGCTATCTGAGTAAAAGTATAAAAAGAAATTGCCAAAGGCAAAATAATTTGCCCAGCATTCAAATTTGTAGAAACTACTGAATTAACAGTATCCAAGAAAAAGTTCGCATATTTATAATAGGAAATTATTGCTAAATTAAGAGCTATACCTACCCAAAGTAAAATATTTGCTCGCTTACTTTCCGGTTTAGCTTCAGCAATAAATTTACCCATTTGATAATTCCACAAAATAGAAATTATCAGCAGAGGCAAATAAGCAACATTCCAATAACCGTAAAAAGCAAAAGAGCTAGCAGTCAACCAAACCTTAGCAGCTTTAATTAAACCAAACTTGGTTAAGGCAAAGAATACAATCAGAGTTAAAGGTAAAAAACCAAAGATAAAAATATAAGAGTTAAATAACATACCAGGGCAAACACATCTTATTTTTGAAGTTTTTGTAGGGCAAGGATGTAATGGTTCTAAGTATTTATACTCATTACTCTTCTAAAGCTTAACGGTAGAAGGTTCCAGAATTTAGATGCGTTTTCCCTGAATTAAGATACCTAATCACTTTCTCCGATACGATTTTGCTAACAAATGTTAACAATGCACAGCAAGATAGCCTGCTGAGGGGGTATCTCCCAAAGTCTACAAGAAAACCTGTAGACGCTTTTTAAACACTTACATCGTCTTGGTTATCGACGTTCGCAGAAGTTTTAATTACTTGACCATGCTAGGGGTAACTTATCAGGATAGCGGTTACATAGTGGCCTGGTGCGTGCACCACAAACTACTCTGTCTGCACATGATTATAGCACAATCTATGCAACTATATCGGTATAACTATATCAACGTATATGAATTTATGTGAATAAATATTAGCAAATCAACAATAGTTAATCAACCCTAATTATTTTCTTGGTCATCTGAACAAGATTTTTGCATGACACTTTTCTTTTCCACAGTTTGTGTTTCCCCTGGTGGTACAGTTCTCTCATCCATAAAGAAAATATCGAAACTTTCTAATTTTTCCGAACCTTCATTCTTTTTATTCCATTCACGACAAACATAGTCTGCATAATAAGGATAAAGTTTTTTACCTATAGCTCGATTGAAATTTAGGAAATAAGTCCGCCACTGCATATTAGAATACAATTTATTAAATTCTCTTAGAGTTGGTTTATCCCAACTTAAAGGCTCTCCTTTTTTATACAAAACATCAACTTCTTTACCATTTTTCAACTTACCAGGAATAACATGCCAACCATCATCTCTAGGTGGAGCAGGAGCAAAGATACTCCAAGATTTATCTAATTTTGTCACCTTACCAAAAACATCTAACCTTTGTACAATCCGACGTTGAAATAATTTGTGAGTCTTAGTAATTAAATCTTGCTTTTGTACTTTTCTTCTTTGATAGGTTTGTTTGACAAAACTTTTAACGTTCCAAATAAAAGTATAAATAATTAGTAAAAATATAATGATATTTAATCCGCGATAAGGACGTATATTTAAAGGACGAAATTGAAGAGGTTTAGTAAAGTTGCCAGCAAATTTTCTATTATTGGCAATAGTTTCATAAAATTTAGTTCCAATTGGCATGATTGATGGTAATCCCATCACAAAAGCCAAAGGTTTAAATATAGGAGACAAACTAAATACATAAACTAAAGCTTCCCATTTAAAAAGTCGATTTTCTTGCCAGTCTACCACTACCCAAGAATTTTTATCCTGCATATCAGCATAGATAGATTCATCAGTTTGACAAGTCGTTAATGGCGTTCCCGGTAAAATCAAAAAAGTGCGTAGCAGATAAACAACTTTCTTACAAAATCCACAGTCTTTATCATAATAAATCTTTAATCCTTGCCGTTCATTTGTCTTAATTTTTTCCTGCCAATTATCCCATACTGGTGTAGGAATCAAAGCCAACCAACTAACAATACTTAAAAAAGGAAATATTCCTATAGTAAAACACAAACCAAAAGTAATATGTAAAAGAATAAATGAAACAACAGCAAAGGAACGGAAAAACGTAATTCCAAAAGGAATAAAAATCATCCAAGGTCCTAACCATTCAAACCAAAGAGCTGCCCAGGTTAGTAACTTTAATATAGGCTGAGGAAAACTTAGTAAAAATTGCCCGAATGTTGTAGCATACCCATCAAAACTCAAAGAATAATAGACAGCATCTCCATCAGGCCACCATAATTCACTTTTTGTTTTATATGCTGCTGAACCTGCGTAAATAAGCACCATTTGTGCCATTAATGCAAAAGTAGCAGCAGAACAAATACGTTTCGGTAATTTTTCTGTTGATGAATTCAATGCACTATCAATTGAATAGTTTGCTCCCAATGGTAAGAACATTGACCAAAAAAGTAGCACCCTTAATACATCATCTCCAGCAAAAATCAGGGTAGGATTTCTATTATGAATAGAAATAATAAACGCCCACATAGCAATAGTTGCTAATCTAGTTCGATATCCTACTAACAAAGCTATAGCTATTAATCCTGCAAATAAGAAAATTAACCCCTGTACAAAAGCTGCACCACTAATTGAATTTATTGACCAATACAAAGGACTTGAAATTTCCTTGAGTAATGTTCGAGGCAATACTCCAGCATCACTATAATGAGCTGTTAAATCTCCAGCACGGATAATTAAATCTGTGATAATTATTAACGCTAACCCTATTCTAAATAGGGCAAGCGATCGCAAATCTAAACCAAACAATTTTTCCAGTGTGGCACCTAAATTATTTTTTTCCTTTTCCATACTTACTGTCATTTTAATTATTTATAGTAATTTCATTTGAGTTGCGTAAAAAACATGGTTGCTTTTAGGCAACAGGCAACAGGCAACAGGCAACAGGTAAGAAGGTTTGCCGAACTTTTTACTGTTAGCAAATAACTAATTCTTGTTTGACATATCATTTGAAAATGCTATAGTTATTGACTGTATTAAAATTATAAATTATCTATTTATCTCAATTTTTTGTGACTAGCTGATTTGCCAAATAAATGTTGCCACCAAACTTGTAATCTATGGCGAATAACTTTAAATTTGTGAGATAAAGTAGGTAATCTTTGAATATAAACTCCTAACCTAACCAAAGCAGCAAAAGAGCCAGATAAACTAATACCAAAACTAGAAATAGCTGCCGTATTCATCCCCAAAGTAATCATCTCTCCCAAATGTAAATAATGAAACGGTCTTGGGCGTTTATTATTTAAAGTTTTCCACAGATTTTTTGCTGCTTGACTTGCTTGTTGATAAGCAACTTGAGCTGTTGCTGGAAGTTGTTGATTATTGGGATATGAAATCTCCGCAACATCTCCTAATGCAAATACTTCTGGATAGTCCACTAACTGTAAAGTTGGCTCACAAATAAGTTGACCTCTAGAATTATGAGAACAATCCAAATTTTTCACCAACTCTCTCATTTGAGTTCCCGCAGTCCATAATATTAAATCGGTGGGGATAACAGCAGTTTCTCCAGCTTGCAAAATAGTGATTTTGTCAGTTTCAATAGCATTCACACCTGTCTGTAAACTGATTAAAACATTTCTTTTATCTAAAGCTCGTTGAGCATTTTTCCGAGTAGCAGGAGTAAAACTTTTCAGAATTTCCTTTCCTCTTTCTATCAGACGTATTTCTCCCCTTTTCCCTAATCTATCTGCTATTTTTCCTGCTAACTCTACCCCACTCGGACCCCCACCTACAATACTTACCAGAATTTTTTCTTGGCTAGAATTTTCCAAACTTTGTAACTTTTGTTCGAGGCGTTGAGTATCAGCTAAAGTTCTGAATGTCAAAACATTTTCTGCACCATTTGGTATTTTTCCATTAGTGACACCCACAGCAATAACTAAATAATCATAAGGCAAATTTCCTCCCTCTAAAAGTTTAACTTGACTAGTTTTTAAATCAATATCTTCAACCGTGTCTTGGCAAAACTGAATGTCTTTATTTTTGAGTAATTTATCAAAAGATGGAGCTATTTCCCAAGTTTTAAGTTCATCTGTAATCACCTCATAAAGTAAGGGAGTAAACACAATATGATCCTGTGAATCTATTAAAATTATTTGACAGTTTTTATGTTTAAATCCCCGAAAGCTTTGTAAATACAATGCTGTATAAAGACCGCCGAAGCCACCGCCTAAAATACAAATTTTTGTAGCTACATTACTTCCTTCGACTGTTTCAGATATTTTTCCAGTTTCCACAGCTTTTAATATTGATAATTATTGATTTTTGGCGTTGGTGAAAAGAGGTATGATATCTTGTCCGGATAAGAGCGCGAACAAAAAACTTTCCCCTTCTATTCCTTATTTCTTTTTCTTTATTCCCTCCTGACTCCTGACTCCTGACTCCTGACTCCTAAATAATTAAGATTAATATCATACCCTAATTTACCAGCGCCGATTTTTTACCTATTCTATAAAAATTACTCCTGACAAATCCCGATATGAAAATTTTCAGGAAGCAGCCTTCAACAATTAATTATTAATTATTAATTATTAATTATTAATTATTAATTATTAACTCTCCTTGAAAAAAAGAGAATTAACTCAAAATAATTTTTTTTCTTTTTTCTCCTTTAAAGGAGAGGCTTTAAATCTTAATTATTCGGTAATTTTTTTTAAATTAACTTCAAAATTTTTACAGGTATAGCAATTTACTCTGGCATATTTACGCATTATTTTTTGTACATCTTTTCTAGATTGCACTTAATAACTCTAAGTTGTAAGTACCTGAAAGCGCATTGCTATAATTATATTTTTGAATCAAGTCATATAAAACTTTTTGTCAGAGCAAAATGTATTAGTACCTAACCAATTTTACTATTCAGAATTCTCCTTGCCACTATTGTTTTCATACCCTAACACCTAACCCAAAGTTTTAATATGATAGTAGAGCTTGTTTTAACCTCCATCGACCGCATGTTTGGTTTTACTGAAATATTTCTTCAACCGATATACATCAACACTCCAAATTAAAATCAATATGATCGCATTTAATCTGTTAACCATTGTATTTCACGCCCCAAAAATTTTTGTAAATCCAAAATATTCTTCCGGAACAAATGTTTTAAATCTAATCATTAGACATCTTGCAGAAGTCAGGGAATAGGGTATTGGAAATAGGGAGATGAAATTATTGATTTGATATCTTAAATTGATTTAATTAACACTTTTACCGAAAATTTGTGGTTCAAACCCTTCTCTTTTAAGGGGATAAAAATAAAAATTTTCCTTTGAGTCAATCCTATCCGTTTTAAAGGAGAGGTAATTATTAATTATTAATTATTAATTGTTGAAAAGAGTTCTATTAAAACTCAAAGTAAATAAATTCAGAAGGAATAGTTGCCCCCAGTAAAATAGTTAAACCTAGCAGACCCCTAGATATCCAAGGAGATAGCAATAACTCATACTCATCTCGCTGCTGCCAAACTGCCAAATGTTCTAAAAATAATGCCCCGATCGCCACAGCTAAAGTAAAAACTAAAGCCCAAGCCTCATTTATGCTATAAGAGCTAAAAGCATCGATCACCCCTGAAAGTGAATAAGCTCCAGGTGTAACTAAAGTTACTAACTTAGTACCCAACCTACTAATATTAGTTTCCATAAAAAATAAACAGCCTAGAGTCACGGACATAAACGTCAAGGCCCAGGAAACTAAATCAGTTCTAGAAGTCCATCTACCCACAAACCTCTGAAAAGGTCTCCCGGCATATCTGATTGCCAATAGTAATGCTCCGTGGTAAGCTCCCCATAAAATAAAATTCCAGGCTGCCCCGTGCCAAAAGCCTGAAAGAGTAAATGTTATAAATAAATAAAATGGTGCCCATTGTTTATTTGCACCCATCAAAGGAATAAAAACATAGTCCCTAAACCAGTTACTCAGAGTAATGTGCCAACGTCGCCAAAATTCTTGGATACTGACAGAAGTGTAGGGTGCCAGAAAGTTTAATTCTAGTTTAACTCCCACAAATCTAGCGATACCAACAGCCATAAAGCTGTAACCACCAAAGTCAAAATATATTCTTAAAGTAAACAAAAAGGCATGAAACCAAACTAACAAAGCATTTGTTGCTTGCTCTAGGTCTATATATGGAGTAATGTTATCTGCTAGAACAAATTTCATAAATAAACCTAGAGATAACCATCGCAAACCTAATTCAAAGTTTTCTACAGTAAATTTGAATTTAAAAGATTCTAACTGGGGTAATAATTGTTTGCGTCTTTCGATTGGACCTGCTACAATTTGGGGAAAAAATGCGATAAAGTTGACGTAATCTATGAAATTAATTGGCTTTTTCTTTTTCGCTGTAAAAGAATCTACAACAAATGCCACCATCTGAAAAGTATAAAAAGAAATCCCTGGTGGAATAGTCTTATATACAGGTAAAGGAAAACTTTGTTGCCAATTATTCGGAATTCCTACCACTAAACCTACTACATCTTCTACAAAAAATGTGAGATATTTAAAGTATGCTAATACTGCTACATCAAATACTATTAAAAATGTAGCGATCGCCCTTGACTCCCAACCACGCCTTTGCAACATTAGTCGCACCATTATGTAGTTGAAAATCACCTCAAATATAAATACGGCAAAACTTTTTAAACTAGCATTTAAAAATAATGTTAGTGATAATACCATCAAGCCAATGGTATCAAAATAATCTTGCCAGAAGTTTAACCTTTTTCCTAGAGCGCGGATGGTGAAGAAAGGCACACTAAAAATCAGCAGCACCCACCAGAAGGAAAAATCCGAAAAATTCAATTAACTATTTCCTCCTCTATACTTGATAGCAACCTATCCCAATAAATTATGGTATGAGGTATTTGTCAATCTCTGAAATATTGAAATATTTTTTAGTTACCAAAAGCAATTTTATTATTGGTAACTAAGATTTTTAATTTTATGAAGATCAAGTCTTAATATATACTAAAAATCATTAGTATAACTAAGTAAAAATTCAGCCGTGAGCCATCAGCTATCTGCTATCTGCTATTACTTTTGGTAAACATTCAAAGCTGTATTAATTCAGCCCGGATTAAATCTTACTACAAAAGTCGTTAAGTCTATTTAAATTTAAACCCTATCCTCAAAAGCAGGGTCTTATAGCACTTGAAGCAAAGGTTAGAACAGCTCAAGAGTCTAAAACTTAGACCAGGTGTAAGATTTTTCCTTTTGCCTTCTGCCTTCTGCCCTCTGCTATATTGCTGTTTGCGTAGCATCCCGCAGGGAACTGCTGACTGCTCATAGCTAAATCCTCACATAACTAAGAATTTTCTCCGGGGGTTCTTCAGTTATTTTATGAACCACTTACTCCCTTCCAAAAACCACCCCAACCTTTACCAGATTTTTCAGCAGTTTCTTCCGCTTCTTCTGTTTTTTCTTCAGAGCTTGCCAAATTTTCTAATGCCTCAGAAATATCAAATTCAGAAACTAAATATTGAGCAGATTTTTCTATAGTTGGATAATCCCAAAATAAAGTAGAAGGTAACTCTAATTCTAGTTCATCTTCCAGCTCACCAACTAGAGTTACTGCATCAATTGAGTCCAAACCATAACGAGTTAAAGGTTCGGTAAATTCGATAGTACTTTTGTCAACAGACAATTGTTCTGCTAACTTTTCAGCAATCCACTTTTGTAAGATTTCTAAGGGGGAATTTTCTGTTTTTGCTTCAGTATTAAGCGTGCTGGAGTTCTGAACTTGCATTTATTTTATTCTCCTGTTTTTTAGTTTGTGCTAGTTGAAAAGGAACAATAGAAAAGATTTTATTTTCGTTATCAAGTTTGAGCATTTCTTGAGTAACTTTTTCCCAATATAATTGGTCTACTTTTCGTGAATGCCCAAAAGGTTGCAGTAGACGATTTAAACATAGTACCAACCACTCACCACCTGCAAAAAACTCACCCAGTATTTCGCGGTTATAAATCCACATATGCAAACACGCAGCAGCAGCGTGTAAAGCACAGTATTTTTTAGCTATTTCAAATAATTCTGGTGACTGGTCGTGACCAAACTCAAATGCTGAATTAGCAATTTTTTGGTCGTGAGCGTTTACTTCTTCAATAATACACTCAGTCAGTGTAGTAATTTGCTCTAAAACTTTAGTATTTATGTTAGCAGTTTTTAAAGCTTTTAACTGTTCTAAAGCAATTTCTAATCCTTGTAAAGCATCATCAGATCCCCGTCCTACAATTTCCAGTTTTTCTGGTTCAAAAGTAGGCAATTGTTTCTCCAAGGAAAAGATTATTTCCAGACGAGATTTAATTGCTTCCATCTTAGCATAATTCCGTCTAGAACGTTGTTTTGTTAACTGACGAAACTGTAAAATTAGAGAATGCAAATTAACAACTGTACTACCATCAAATACACTAATAATTGAGTTATCTCTCAGCACTTTTTGAAACATTCCCCAGTCATGTTCTTCCCGCATATAAAAACGAGAACCTAACACCACTGAAATATTATTAATCATCGTTTCTAGCTGAGTAGTAACAAAATATTTCACCACTGCACCCCAGACACTAAATTGTCCAGGAACAACATGAAATCCTCTCGCTGCTCCAATTGTTTCACAATCACCAATTAAGATGTCTAAAAAGGCTTCAGTCAAAGTTCTGCGAGGTTGAGGAATATCTAAAACTTTTTTGTTGTAAACAACTCGATTGATCGCAAATTTTAATGTAGTTCTTAAGGCTGTGTCAGCAGCTCCAAGAGAAAAAGCTGCACACAAAGTTCTGGTAATTTGAAATCCTTTCAGAGCTACTTCTAGACCGGATCCTTCTCCCTTAATCAACATATCTTCAGGAACAAAGCAATCCTTAAAACCTATCCCACTCATATCAGAAGCACGAATTCCGTGGGTAAGGATTTTTGGTAAATTGTAGTAATTTGCTGGGTCTAGTCGGCTTTTTTCTACCATAAATAAAGACAGACCTCTAGCTCCTCCATCCTCTTGGTCTGTTTTTGCTAATATATAAGAAACTCCAGAAATAGTTGCACGATTTATCGGCCACTTTTCCCCATTCAGTAAATAACCTCCAGGAACTTTTGTTGCGTTCAAATCTCCACCAATTAGGTCAGCACCATGTTCCTTCTCTGAGTAACCAAGGCACATTGCCCCATGTTCATCTTTAATATAGGTTGCTAACTTTTGCTTTTGTTCGTCTGTACCTGCCATCCAGGTAATAAAAGACCAAAATAAGGTAGTAAAAGCAATTCCAATTGTTTGGTCGCGTCTACACAAAACTCTAACAAAGGCCAAAAACTCTTCAAAAGAAGTAAACTCCCCCCCACAATTAACAGGGATATAGTGGTGTTGTAACTTCCAATTATAGAGCCACTCAATTTCCTGATGTGGAAATTCTTCACTCTCATCAATTTCAATTACTCTCTTGAAAGACATTGTACTGTCTGGATTTTGTGGATCGCCAAGAGCACGCTCTAACTCTTCAGCTACCCAATATTGCTTGAGTTTATCCATGCTAAATCTCCTATTTATCTAGGTTAAATTTCTAGCTATTTTTCATTTGGGATGCTAATGACTCAACTTCTTCTTGTAACTTTCGATACTTGGAGGTTAGTTGAGGATTTTCACTCCAGTCAGATATCACGTCTAGGGTTCCGGCCAAAAAATTGGAACGACAAGCACGACGTTGAATCTTGCCACTAGCAGTCTTAAGAATATTTCCTGACTTAGCCAAAATTACAGCATAAGCTTGTAATTCATGGTCTTCTGAAACAGCTTGGCGGATATCATTGATGACTTTCTCCGTATCCAAATCTTGAGTGCGACGTTCTACCTCTTGAACAATGACTAAATGTTCATCACCCCTAACTTCGACTGAAAAAGCAGCACCATAATCTGGACGAAGTGCCGGATGAACCTGTTGTACTGTCCACTCAATATCTTGGGGATAGTGATTTGTACCTCGGATAATAATTAAATCTTTAATCCTACCTGTAATATACAGCTCACCATCTTTCATAAATCCTAGGTCTCCAGTCCGCAAAAACGGACCTTCCCCACTATCTTTGATGTAAGCTTGGAATGTTTCTTTAGTAGTTTCTGGACGTTCCCAGTAGCCTTGAGCTACACTGGGGTCTGATACCCAAATCTCTCCCACTTCATCAGTAGCACATTTTGCTAAAGTTTCTGGATTGACAATAGCTACCTGAGTTTCACAAACTAAGCGACCACAAGATGGATAAGCTCTTACCCCTGTCGCATCAGGAGAAACTTCTACAATTTTATTTTTTTCTACTAGATCTGTTGCATCTATAGTGCAAAGTACTGGGTCTGTGAGTTTAGGTTTGGCTGAAACCAGTAAAGTATCTTCTGCTAGTCCATAACATGGAGCAAAAGCATTCCAACGAAAACCACAAGCTGAGAAAGTTTTGTAGAAACTCTCCATAACTTTTGGGTTAATAGGTTCTGCTGCATTACCTGCTGCTTCCCAATTACTAAGGTCTAAAGTAGATAGTTGTTTTGGCTTAACTCGGCGAACACAAAGGTCATAAGCAAAGTTAGGTGCTTGAGAGTGGGTCGCTTTGTAATTTGACAGAGCTTGCAGCCATCTCAGGGGTTGCTTCACAAATGAAAATGGGGACATTATGTAGCATGGAGTTCCATTATATAGGGGTTCCATCATTCCTTCCACTAACCCATAATCGTGGAAGAAAGGCATCCAGGTAATAGTTTTGCTTTCTGGTGTGTACCCACAAGCTCTCTGTAGATAGCTTAAGTGATGAATCAAATTTTTGTGGGTCAGCATTACCCCTTTTGGAGTAGAAGTAGAACCAGAGGTATACTGCAAATACGCTAGTGTATCGCCAGTAATACCTGGATCTTTCCATTCCTGAGCTATTTCTAAATCAACAGATTCAGTATCTATCCAGCGCATTGTCTCGAACTCAGGAAATTCATCAGCCACTTCTTCTACAAGGGAAATAATTGTGGCCGTTGTTAGCACCAGGGAAGCTTGAGCATCTTGAACTATGGCTCTAAGTCTAGGCAAAGTTCGTTTGAGACGACCTGCTTCTGGAGGAGGTACTGGAATTGCGATTACTCCAGAGTATAGACAACCACAAAAAGCTGCTATTGCTTCTAGTCCTTGTGGATAGAGTAGTAAGCCTCGTTCTCCTTTGACTTGATGTTTTTGTAGCAATGCTGCAATAGCTCGTACTCGATGCTCTAGTGAAGCATAAGTAAAGTTTTCCCCTTCTTTTTTGCCGTCAACCAAAAAAGTGTATGCTAGTTTTTCTGGTTGTTCTGCTGATAAAGTTTGAAGTAGGTCTATTAGGGTGGAATATTTCACTGTCTCACTCATTAGAATAGGAGAAGTATTGGCTTGTATATTCAGATATTATTTGGTTATCTGGATTGGACTTAGGATTTTACTTTAGATTATTTATCCTGAGTAATACACCTATTAGAATGTAATTTTAGTGACATTTACTTATTTTGCTTGAGCCTCAAAGCTTGATAAAGCGCTGCAATAAGTGGGTTTTCAACTATGAGGTGGTAATTTTTTTTACTATACTCTTAGCCAATCTGTTTTATTTTGGCATAAGTTGATCGACGATTGCAACTTTTAGGTTGGTTCTTTACAGAATCTTTAAGTAATCGGATAGGCTTGCAGAGAATTTTATCCTACTTCGACCTTTTGAAGGTCAATTTTTAATACTAAAAGTAGTACGGCAAGAGCAAGAGTGGTTAAATACTTAACTTTGGCTTCCAAATCAAAAAATCCGATTCAACTGAAAGCAGAAGAGCAGGGTAGGGGAGCCGTAAGTTTGACCAAGTAAGGAGGCAGTCCAAAAATCCAGGGCTATTTCATTCTTTATAGATTACCTGGGTGTTGGGAGTATGGGAAGTGTAGAGAAAAACTACAACTTTTTTATGGGTTGAATTAACTGTTTGGGGGTTTGCATTTTCCCATATCCCCCACCAACCCATACCTCCCAAACTCACTCCCCCCAATAAGTTTCAGCCTTAATGAAACAGCTATGCCAAAAATTGGAGATTTAATTTTTTGTTATTTCCTGATGTAGCAGTCGAAGCAGAACTTAGGACATTCCTAAATGCTCCAACCCAGTCATAGATTACGTATGTACGGGCGAATGGCCATTCACCCGTACTGACTTCTGACTTCTGACTTGCGCGTAGGGCTATAGTTGGTCAATCATCTCAATATTCTATATTATTTTAGATAAAAATATAGAATATTGAGAATTTATAGTAGTCGAAGGAAAGGTTAGGACAGATCAAAAGCTTAAAACTCAGACAACGTAAGATTTTTCCTTTTTTCTTCCTTCTTCCTTCTAGTATATAATTATTCCTGAGCAAATATTATCTATAATTTGATGAGTTAAAGTAAAACTTTTTTTAGATGAATAATTACAACAATAATAACTTTAAAAAAAATCCCGAAGTAGACGAGGGATATGTACCAAATGTCTTGAACCCTCTATCTAATATTTTTAAGTCTATTCAAGGTTTTTATTACCAATTGTTAGAATGGTTTAAGGAACTTCCTCAATGGGCAAAAATTATAAGTTTAATTATTATTCCTCTATTCATAATCAAGATATTAGAGGCGATTATCAGTTTAGTTTCTTTGTTAATTACTATAGCTGTGTTTGGAGGAGCGATTTATATAGGATATAAATTTTTATTCTTACCTAATTATTCAGAAACAGGTAAAGATGAAGGTGAAAGACAGAAATGAATTATGATTATTGCTGCAAACTATTAATAAATACTCAAAAATATAGATATTAAATATAGATATTATTAATACATTAAAAAATATATAAATAAAGACGAATACTAGATTTATTGGCAGTCTTAGTCTGAGTAAAATTTGCTCAATTAGATTAGTTATAGTATTTACCTAGTGTAGTGTGAAATAAAGTATCAAAATTAGTTTGACCACAAAACAATAATAGTATATAGTATTTCTGCGATCGGTTACCAGCACTGTATGAATTGATTACAGGTTTTATCTGTTAACAAAATTTAGACATAACGGATAAGTTTGGAAAGTATGGGAAAATAAATATAGAACCAGCTTAAATGTGATATTAGCTCCTTATTTGTTCCTAGTTAGGAAACTAAAAAAAAGGGTGAAAACAGGTGGCCTTAATAGTAATACCATACTTAACGGTGCAAAATAATTAGTCTAAAAGTTGAGAATACTAGAGTAAGCACATCAATATGACAAGCCCAACTTTTGGTTCAGATATTTCAGATATCAATAATAGTAATAACACAGAGGCATCGTGGCAACAAAAATCCCAGCAATTACCTATCTGGGTCCGTAGATGTGGTGCTTGGACTACAGAAGTATCCCTGGTTGTTCTTAGTGGAATAGTTCCATTTTGGCTTGGTCACTTGGGTAATATAGGCAACAAATCTGTTCCTCTCAACCCAGTAGTAGCAACCACCACAGAAGCAATTGCCAATACTTTAGGAATTCCTTTACGAAACCGTTATCAGAAAGTAACACCTCTGGCTAATCTATTTTGGTCTGGAGCATTATTAGCTCCTTTAGCAATTGTAGGTTGGCAATTATTTTTGTTAGCTAGAACAGGTCAAACATTGCCTAAGCGTTGGTTTGAAATCAGAGTTGTGACAGCTTTAGGAACTTCTCCAGGCTTGAGAAGAACCCTAGTCCGTGAGGGTTTTGCTAAATGGGGATTACCTATGGGAACTGCCTACTTGATTTGGTATCTAACTGGGGCATTTCCTTCTTTGGCAATTCTATTAGCATTGTCAGGGTTAGCATTACTAGGTGATATTTCTTTGATTCGTTTCAATAAACTACGCCGCACAGGACACGATCGATTAGTAGACACTTTTGTTGTAGATGCTCGCTCTGGCCAATTAGATTCTAATCCTTTTAACTTTATCGATACTCAGACACAAGCTTCAATAGCAGCAATTGTTACTACTCACAAAAAATCAGAAGGTTTTCATCTTTGGCCTTGGATGCGAAAAAATCCAGGTATGACTTTACTGATGATAACTGCTTTAGGTATGGTCTCGGTTTTGGGGACAATTTTTGGCACTCATGTTTATATTCAAAATCAAGCAAATTGGCGGGAGTTTAAACAACAAGATAATGATATGTTTCTGGCTCTTGTGAATAAGTTGTCCCTGACTTCGACTAAACCTCAGCAACGACAAGTGGCAGTTTTAGCTTTGGGTTCTACTAAAGATCCTCGTGCCATACCATTGTTAGTAGATTTGTTGGGGCAAGAAAATGAATCAAGTATACTTGATGGAATTCAACAATCTTTAGTTAGTGCTGGACCAATGGTAATACCGGAACTACGTCGCTTAAATCAAGCCCTCAAAAATGATCTAGATTCTCTAAGCTATGGAGGCAACTCTCAAGAACAGCTTCTGGTATCTCTGCGACTACGAGCTACTCAAAAGGCGATCGCTAAAGTTCTCAAAGTTTACAGTGGGTCGGTTAAAGAGGCTGACTTAAGTGGCGTTGATTTAGGTCAGATAACTTCTGGCCCTGCTAGCTTTACTTTGATATTAGAAAATACTGATTTGTCTGGAGTGAAATTTAGAGGCGCTACTCTTAATCAGGCTAGTTTTAAGAATAGTCGCTTTTATGGACCAGGAAAAGATAATCGTTTAGGAACTTTTGACGATTTGATTGCTGATTTGAGTGGAGCAAATCTGATAGAAACCAATTTAACGGGTGCGACATTTGGCCCAGTGGTGATGAAACGTGCAGACTTATTTAGAGCAATTCTAAATAAAGCAAAAATGCCTGATTCAATTCTGACAGAAGCCAACTTAAGCAGTGCTAAGTTAATTGAAACTGATTTACAGCGAGCAAATTTAACAGAAGCAAGTTTGACTGGTGCAGATTTAGGAAGTGCTAATTTATCAGAAGCTAATTTACGCAGAGCTCATTTAAGTAAAGTTAAGGCTGAAGGAGCTAGCTTTCAATCATCTAATTTAATGGAGTCTAATTGGCAAGGAGCAAATTTATCAGGGGCAAATTTCAGTAAAAGTAATTTGAGAAAAGCAGATTTGAGTTTAGCCCAACTAACAAATGTTAATTTTCGGAATGCTCAACTACAGAATGCTAATTTACGAAACGCAGATTTGAGTTTGGCAGATTTACGAGGAGCAAATTTGAGTGGAACTGATTTAAAAGGAGCCAAATTAGTAACTCCAAAACCGGCTCAATTAGACCAATTTTTGGCAAGTCCACTTGAGACATTCAAATCCGATTATTTAAGGGGAGTTAATTTTAATTTTGCCAAAAACTTAGATCCTAATCAAATTAATTACATTTGTAAACAGGGGGGAATTCACGAGCAATGTACGAATAATTAGGGTTTGTAGCAGACAGGAGACAGGAGACAGGAGACAGGAGGCAGGAGGCAGGAGGCAGGAGGCAGGAGACAGGAGACAGGAGACAGGAGACAGGAGACAGGAGACAGGAGACAGGAGACAGGAGACAGGAGACAACCCTCCCCTCGCCCCTCGCCCTCCCAGGAGGGGAAGACAGGAGAAAAGGGTCGGGAGCGAGGGGGTAGGAGTAAAAATTGTCAATTTGGGATTTTTCTGCCCAACTATGAGCCTAAAATACTAACTTTTTGAGCATCAATAGCTGAAAAATTTGCACTGCAATTCGACCCCAAAAAGACACTTTTCTTTATATGTCAATGCTTTTAGATTTAATCAGCAGAGCAATAATTAAATTAAAGTAGTGGGTTTCTCGATCGAGCAGTTAAGAATGCTAAAAAAAAATGAGAAACCCTAATTATTTTCAGGGCTTCTCATCAACTAAACTAATTAAATATTTCAGAAGCTTCAAATGTAGAATTCTGATTGTGCTATAAACTACACTGCTACTGCTTTTTTAGTAGTAGCAGCTAATTCTCCACTAGCATATTTGGCAGCAAACTCATCCAAGGTTTGAACCTTAATTTTGCTAGCGTTACCAGCAGTACCAAATTGTTGATAGCGATCAGCACAAACCTGTTTCATGTACTTGATAGAAGGCTTCATAAAGTGACGAGGGTCAAAGTTAGAAGGATCTTGAGCAGCAGCTTCACGAATAGCAGCAGTAATGGCCAAACGGTTATCAGTATCGATGTTTACCTTACGAACACCACTCTTGATTCCTTTTTGAATTTCTTCTACAGGTACACCATAGGTTTCTGGAATTGAACCACCATATTTGTTGATCATTTCCAACAAGTCTTGAGGTACAGAAGAAGAACCATGCATAACCAAGTGAGTATTGGGTAGGCGACGGTGAATTTCTTCAATACGGCTAATAGCTAGAATTTCTCCTGTAGGCTTACGGGTAAACTTGTAAGCACCATGGCTAGTACCAATAGCAACTGCTAGAGCATCTACTTGGGTACGTTCTACAAATTCTACTGCTTCATCTGGGTCTGTCAAAAGTTGTTCACGAGAAAGGACGCCTTCTGCACCATGACCATCTTCTTTATCGCCCATACCAGTTTCTAGAGAACCTAAGCAACCTAGTTCTCCTTCTACACTTACACCAATGGAGTGAGCAACTTTAACTACTTCAGCAGTAACATTAACGTTATAGTCGAAGCTAGCAGGAGTCTTAGCATCTGCCTCTAGGGAGCCATCCATCATCACGCTAGTGAAACCATGGCGCATAGCAGAATAGCAAGTAGAGGGTGCATTACCATGGTCTTGGTGCATGGCGATGGGAATATGAGGATATGTCTCTACGGCGGCTATAATTAAGTGACGTAGAAAAATTTCACCAGCATACTTACGCGCTCCACGAGAAGCTTGGAGAATTACAGGACTGTTTGTTTCATCAGCCGCCTGCATAATGGACTGAATTTGCTCCATGTTGTTGACATTATATGCAGGAATTCCATAACCGTTTTCTGCTGCGTGGTCTAATAATAACCGCATTGGTACGATAGCCATACCTTGTCCTCCTATATTTTTTGTTATTAGCCGATGGGTAAATTTGATTTACTTAAGTTTAAATCTTACGACAATATTAAGACAAATTGAAGATTCTGTCTATCAATATAATATTTTAGATATAAAAATTATTATGGCAAATAATATCTACCGCTTTAACGAAGTCAAAAGTCATAATTTATAAGTCAGAAGTTATATTTGTAACGGGGATTTGAGCAAAGCTCCAAAAATATTTCGCCTTAAAAGACGGGGCTGCGCGACCCAATTAGGGTCTGCTGAAAAAATTGGTTGGTGGGGGTAGGACATGGGGACGCAGAGACACGGGGACGCGGAGATGGAGGAATAGGCAATGCTTTCAGCCATTTTATGTGAAGAAATCTTCTTGATTTTCAGCAGAAAATTTCAGTAAATTGATGCCAATAAGAGCCATAAACTTGGAGATAAACTGAATATCAAAAGCTCCATTACCTTAGCTATCCTGACTTTTAGCTTTATTCAGCAAGCCCCAATTATTTTGATAAGTATAAAGGCAGAAATTTTATAGAGCAGTGGTGAAGCTCTGAATTAATTATTTTTAAGATTTTAATATTAGTGGGTCGCCCGGGATTCGAACCCGGAACAAATCGGTTAAAAGCCGAGTACTCTACCGTTGAGCTAGCGACCCCTATTAATTTTGTTTTATTTCACACTTCCACTAACTATAGCATAGTCATAATTAATATTGCAATAGCTTTCAGAAAAAAATTTGAGATATTGTGAAACCTTTATGGACAATTTAGTTCTTCTATATAACATAATTAAGTTCATACCTAAGGAACAAATCAACACTAATCTCACTAACTATTAAATGTAGCAGTGTGCGGTGGTATATTTACAAATTGCAGGAACTGCCCAATAGCTAAAATTCTTATATTATCGGCTTTTTATTGCCCCTATTGCCTGTTGCCTGCGCACAGCGCTATATATAGCGTTTATCAAGTTACTGAAGTACAGTTATTTTTCTTCTTTTCTATTACCTACTACCTACTGCCTGCTCCCTACTCCCGCGCAACAAACGAATTTTATACCTCATCAGCATGGGAATTGCTATATGATAGTTATAAATATTTGACATCCTCTCAGGCCTGAAGGGGCCGGGATTCTCCTGAAACCAGGATTCTTGGTTTGCTGAAGCAAGGCTACGCCAACAATGAGTCCACTTAAATCAGATATGCAAGTGATATCTAAGCCAGAGATGGTTTTCTCCTCAAGGGTTTGCTCTATTGCCTCCTGCGGAGGAGCTGCGCTATCAATATCCTGTGGAATTATGCCCTACGGTACAGTTCAAACCTCAAAACTTTGGTTCTCTGATACTTGATGCTTAGAGTTTTTCCATGCACAAGCATTACTGTAAAAAAACTATTACTCTTCTCTTGTCTTCTCTTAGTCAACATTTCCTTGCGCCTGACGGCGACGCGGGGTCTGACCGCAGTTTTAAGGTGCTAGTTCTAGTATTAGTAGCTAGGTTTTTAGAGTGGTTGAATACCTTCCAACAAATTCTAGTATAACACAAATTCTAGTATAACACAAAGTTGCCCTAAAAGGGCAAGGCTTTAAACCCAATTTTTCGGTAAAATCATTACTTGTTTACCACTACCAAATATATAATATGCAAGCATTACAAAAATGTTGCAGTGAGCCTAACTAGCATTTCACAGGAAGACCCAGGCTCTAAATCAATTAAACGAGAACCTGTATTTAGGGAATTTGGAGTAGCTGTCCATGGTTCTAAACAATAAAATTCTTCATTTTTCACCGTCCAGAAAGCCATAGTTGAATAAGAAGATGTATAACTCAGAAGAATCTTGAGACCACGACTTCGATCGTAGACTGTAGTGGCCAACCCTGTTAATTTTTCAAATATTGCATTCACTTCATCTTGATTAAGGTCAAATTTACCATTATTATAGTGGACGATTCCTGTTTTTGGTTCCACATATTGCATTGAAGGGATATCAAAGTGAAGCTGATGCTTGTTTGGAGCAAAGAAATAAGGATGTAGTCCTGTCGAAAATGGCATCCTTTGTGTATTGCTCAAATTGGTGTAAACTTGGAATATTTCTATAGAATTACCTTTGATTTGATAAGTAAAAGTTAATTGAAAATCGAAGGGATAAACAGTTTTTGTGAATCTATTACTGGTTAAAACTAGAGTTATTGAAGCTCGGTCTTGAGTAGACTTTTCTATGACTTCCCAAGGTAGTTCTCGTGCAAATCCATGTTGTTGGAGAGAGTAACTATTACCATTATATTCGTATATATTATTAGGTAAGTTGCCACAAATGGGAAACAGGATAGGTATACCACCTCTTACTATTAATTCTGGATTTTCTAACCTTTTGGAATCACAGTAAAGTAGCTCCTGATTATTAATACACCAACTTGTAATTATTCCTCCTCTCTCTGGAACGACATTTATACTAGAATTAAATCCTAAATCAGAGAGGGTATAAGTCTTGTATTGTTTTTGTTGAAGTGCGATGGCAAACACAGTTTTTAATTCAGGAATTGATTATTTAATATTGGGCATTGGGTGATGATAACTAGAAATAAAAATCTACTTTCTTGGTGATTTGCCCAATCATTATTTAGACCTCTAGTTTTTATATGATTACAGTATATTGACTACTCCCCGGACTCAAGTCACGGGGATTCTAAGTAGATACTACGCAACATGATAAATCCGTGTTACTCCGTCTGTTCTTAGCTGACCAAAGAATATTCTTTGGGCACAATGAAATTGTCCCCCTACACAGTTGGCTTAAGTCTAAACTTAGCTTTCTGCTTACTTTTATGATAATATTTGCAGCCCCATTACAGTCTGCATTCACAAAACAATTATTACCACTCCTATACAAACTACGCTGTCTTGATGCAGTCGCTCATGGGGGAAACCCCCTTTGGCGGCGCTGCATCGCTTTATTCTTTTCGGTGACGGTTTCCAATCATTGGGTTCCTCACCATCAATAGGAAGATTTTCACCATCTAAAAATGAAGCGACACTTGTATAACTTTCTTGGTGTTTCTAAAAATAGAATCCCATATTCAGAGCATAATTTAGCTATTCTTTCTTTAAGTCTAGCTGTAGGAATTGGTACAAATTATGAATTACTTTTTTTTCCTAATTTTATTTCATTTTTCTGACCTTTATTCCAACCAAATACAATTGTACCAATAGAATTTTTTAAACAATGATTAATGACTATTCTGGCTGCTTTATTAATACTGTCACGCATTTGGCGGTTACGCTTTTCTGTAATGACAGCTAGTTTATTTGACCAAAATCCTTGAGGTTGATTTTCTTTGATAGTTGATATCTGTTTATTGTACCAACGATTTTTTTTAGATAGTATTTTCATTTTGAACTTTATTCTACGTCATTCGATACCTCATATCTTCAGAATCATTGAATATAAAAAATAGAGTATGTAGCCATAGTTATTATAGTTATTAATGTTTGTATGATTTTAATTAAATTCTTAAACGTGGCAATTCAATAAAAGGTTCTTTGATAAAAGGTTCTTTAATAAAAGGTTCTCTTTCTTCTTTAGCAGATGCTTCAGGATTCAATATTGGTGGTAGAGAAAAGCTATTGTGACTATCTACACCAGCTTCTCCTTCAGACAAATTCTGAGAATCATCTGTGGAATTTTGCTCATTTTCTGTACTTCTAGGTGGCAACTTAGGTAAAGTTGGAGTTGATAAAATATTAGAGTTCGATCTACTTGGACTGGAGTTACTACCAGCAAACTTTGCAGAAGAATCAATCTTATCTATCTTGAGAGGGGTTCTCATGGGTTGATGGAAAACACTAGAAATTTGAGCAATATGACTGAGAATTTCCTCTCCTTTTTTTCCTGTAACAACTTGAGGTTGGTATTTGCTAACTACTATCGGCAAAAACTCAATCTTCATTTTGCCTGGTTTTAAAGAGACTTTCAAGATTGCTGTCTCATAATCACTCTCTTGATTAGAAGTATCTCCAGAAATCAAATTACCCAAAGAATATATAATAGGTTGCCCCTTATAAATTTCTGCCCCCTGCAATACCTTAGGATGATGTCCTACAACTAAATCAGCACCTTGATCGATTGTTGACCTAGCTATATCCATTTGCCAGTCTCCAGGATATTCTGATAATTTTACTCCCCAGTGATAGTTAACAATAATCCAGTCTACCTGCTTTCTCAGAATTTGAATATCTGTAGCTATCTGGTCTTTATGGCGACTGTTAACTCCTACTATCCCAGCATTTGGTTGAAGATCTGTATCATCATAGCTGAGGTAGGCAATCTTTTGGCCTTTAACCTTAATAATCTTGGGTTTTCTGGCCTCATCTTTTGTTTTGCCCGCTCCTACAGAGTGAATATTTGCCTGCTCTAGAATATCTATTGTTTCAACTAAGCTTTGTTGGTTATTGGCCTTATTCTGGTCGTTGGCCAAATTCACTAGATCCACTCCTCCAGAAGTCAAGACATTGACATAGTTAGAATCTACTGCTAGTTTATTCTGACTGTTTGTACTATTGATGGTAGAACGAGTCAGAGGATTTTCCAGATTAACCATTGCCAGATCAGCTTTTCTATACTCATCCATTTTGGCAAAAGGTAACTTATAATCCTCTTTTACTACATCAGAAACTGGATGAGATAAATTGACATCTCCACCAAACATTAAGGTAACCGTAGGGTCGTTTGGGTTTGTGAGTTTTATATTATTAATTACTCGTACTTTTCCAGCAGCAGTTTCCACTGATGAAATTGAATTTCGCACTAGCACTTCATAATAACTTACCCAACAACCCAATATAAAGGTAGCCACCACTGAACCTATTAATATGAAAGAGCGGAATATTTGAAATTTAAAATTATTACTTTTGGTGGGAATATTAGATTGATTATTTAATGTTCTTTTTAGTGGAATTCTAACAGATTGTTTCCATAGGATATTGGGTGAACCCCTAAAACGTCCTATAATGTTTACTCTTTCTAGCAAAGGAGAATTCAGTTGATAAAGTTGCTGACAAATAAACTTGATTAATTTCTCTGTTGGAGGTTCCTTCTGAAACTCTACTAAAACTTGTAAATATCCAGTGGTTTCTTTAGCTACACGAGCTGATATCCCTTGAGGTTTTAATTCTTTATTTATCCAGTAACTAATCGCCTTAAAATCACCGGATCGTGCTAATTCTAAAAGAGATGGTGGAGTTAAAGTAGGTGTGTAAGTCATATTTTAACCTAATAGTTAAAGCTTTCAGATAGTAGGTACAAAAGTTTGAAAAAATCAACAATACTGTATTTTATCTAAACAAATATGTCATCCTGACTCCGGTTGTAAGTTTTGCCTAAGTCTGTATCAGTAAAATTGACATACGTTAAGCAACAATTTTAATATTTATGACAAAAATTATCTGTAGTTTAGTATGGAAGTCAAAAAAAAATATTTTAAAGAATTAAATCAGGAAGATACTGAAAGATATAAATAATATAGGTAGTCCTAAATATGTAAGGATAGAAGGAAAATATCCAGAATATAGTGTGTTAATCTGATGTCAATAATATTATATCTTGTCCCAACTGTACCTCAAACCAGATTGTCAAGAACGGTAAAATTCACGGTTGGCAAGCAAAACTTTAGATGCCGAGACTTTGGCCGACAATTTGTCCAAAATCCCCAAGGAGGAGATGACTAACCAAGAAATTAAAGAGTTTATCAATCAACTCTTGCAAGAATTGCTACCCTTAGCTGCTATTGCTCGCTTCACGGGAGTCTCTTAGCCTTGGTTACAAAGATATGTGAATCACCTTGACCAAATAGTACCCATACAGGTAGAAGTGGGAGTCAAAAAAAGGACATATGACCATCCAATGTGATGATATGTGGTCATTCGTTGGACATAAAGGAAAAAAGCAATGGGTTTGGTTAGCTATAGATTTTGTGACTCGAGATATTGTAGGAGTGTATATCGACTCCCAAGGTATTGAGAGGGCAGAAGGATTATGACGTTCGCGAAGCGTGGCGGAGTGCCCTATTACACATATGGTAAAAATCAAAAATCAAATCAATTCTTATCCATAAATTATCAGTTATTTCTCCCTTTTGCCAGATCAGCTGTTGCCTATTGCCTCTTTTCTGGATATGTCTATATGCTACCACAAGTGTATAGACAATGTGCTGTTTGTTACACAGATTTTTGGTCTGGTTATCAAGAGATTTTTCCCAGCAAGGGACATCAGACTCTAGGAAAAGAAACTCGATCAACAAGTTACATTGAGCTACTCAATAATACTTTATGCCAAAGGATTTCTCCCTTGCTCAGAAAGACTATCTCCTTTTCCAAAAAGCTAGAAAATAACATTGGAGCGATTTGTTACTTCATTCATCATAATGCATTTTTACCTGTTTAGGAATACCATAATATAAGTATATATAGCTTCAATTTATAAATTATAGTTTTGATGATTTGGCAATTATGCCTTATGAAATTTTAAGTTTTATAGTAGCCCATGAATTTAAGTTTATTTATTTTTAAGATATGAACAAATCAGCAATTAGTGATTGTATTGGCAATGATGACCATCAGTCATGCAAGTATTACCATGTTGTCCTCATCTTGTAAAATCTGACTAGTAAAAAAAATTAAAAAATTATCTAAAGTTAATTGAGTTAATCAGCTAAAAGCTTTAATAAGACTAAAATAGAAGTAGGTAGTTTGACTTTCATTATCAATTACTGTTGTATAGTAGAATTAAAAATAATGAAAATTAAGTATAACAGTATAGTAAATATTCTTAAATTGCAGATCAGGGCAACAAGTTGTTCTAAAAACTGATATTTAAGTTACAATATCTCTAGGAGTGAATGTTTAATGTAGTAGTATTACAAACTAACACCACTTCCTATTACCTTTTAATGTTGCAAGCTGAAAAATTAATTTCTCTTCTCATAATTCCTTGGTGGGAGTTATGTGTTGATGGTAGTCATGCTAGTCATAGACCTTAAATATAGTTTTGAGTGTCCACTAAACCAAACAAGCTTAGAGAAAAAATTTGTCTTTGCCAACATTTTCAGTAAATAGTCTTCTGTAAGTATATTTGATCAAACTTATTGACTGGGAGTATAGAAAGCCAATGCTACAACGCAAGATATATCAAATTTGTTGTGATGGTCGTGAAGTCTGTATTTTTTTGCGAGATCAGCAGCGTTGGGTTGAAAAAGCAAAGATATTAGATATAGAGGGAGATTTAGTAACTATACGCTATGAAACAGATGAAGATGATGAAATCTGTTCTTGGGAAGAAATGGTACGTTTAGAAAGTATAGGGGCGATTACCCAAAAATTAGCATCTGTACCAAGGAATAATATAGAACCTCTAGTATCTGAAGATTGTCCAGAAGCTGAACGGATTCGCAATCACTACCCAGAATCAAATCAGCAGGAATAATATTTTAAGATATGATATTAATTATGTATTTACTGATATTTTATCCCTAAATACAAAACCATATCTTAAATGACTGGTTGTATATAGAATAGCTTGATTAATTAGTCATTTTACTCTGTTTATTCAGTAGAAGGAAAATGAAGGGACTTAAACATAGGACAGTACCCATCAGATGTTACCCTAAATCCATATAGAGCTGAAGTAGGATTTGAGCAATGTTGTCCTCGATAATATAAACAATTACCGCAACAATCTAACTCAGGAGAAATAAAGCGATCGCCAGTCTGATAAAGAAGTTGTCGTTGAGAAATCCCTCTCATAACCAACTCTTCTCCTTGCCAACGGACTTCCACAATACCTGTATCAGCAAAAATTGGCCAACGACTATCATTTGTAATGCTCTGAGGTAAAGAAACTATTACCTCTGTTTCCAACTCAGTTAATTCTCCCTCATAATTAGTTTCAGGTAATGTAGGTACTATAAATGTATCACCAATTGGTAACTCTACCAAAACACCATTACCTGGAGAGTGGAGTTGATAACGGTTGCGTAACTCTTCAAGATTAGTCAGGTCAGCTATATAACTAGGACTGCCATGAACAAAAACTATATGTTGAGGACGTAGGTTGTGAATTAACTGTGTTGTTCCCAGTCCATCACAATGCTCGGTCAGAAGATATGTTTCAGTATGAACAAAATTCAACTCTTGTGAAATTTTTCCTGGTGTTTCAGGTACTAACACAATAAAAGAATTATCTTGATTCATAACATATTGACTCAAATCAGTATCCCGGTCCGCAATGAGAATATATGGCTTTTCTCCAGAAGGAAATTTTCCTGGCAACTGCCTAAGCACGCGCGGTCTGACCTTTTCGTCCCAAAATAAAGGTTGATGTTGAGCAAAATTTTTAACTGCTGGAGGAAATTGGGATAATAGTTGTAAATAAAGGTCACAAACTTGGGCAACTTGTTCCTCAACCCAAATGTCCAGATCGC
The DNA here is from genome assembly GCF_010672695.1 of Okeania sp. SIO1H4. Classification (NCBI taxonomy): domain Bacteria; kingdom Bacillati; phylum Cyanobacteriota; class Cyanophyceae; order Oscillatoriales; family Microcoleaceae; genus Okeania; species Okeania sp. SIO1H4. The sequence continues at coordinate 11,474 of NZ_JAAHGB010000037.1, read as the reverse complement.
GACCTGTGAAATAGTGATGACTGCGCAGAAGCATTAACAATTCTTGTCCTAATCCTAAAGCAGGGGTAGGCAAAATAACCGACATTCCAGAAGTAATAGCTTGATATATTCTTTCTGCAAGGTGATTTTCTAACTGTCGTCGATGTGGATAACGAGCTGTACCATAACTACCTTCAATTATTAAAACATCTGGTTTTAGTCCTCGTAAATCTCCTAAAGGTAAACCTTCAACTAAACGACTATTGGATAAAAATAAATCTCCTGTGTATAAAAGCTTATAGGTTCGATTATCTTCAGCAGTATAAGTCAGAAGAAAAACTGTTGCCCCAGGTAAATGACCAGCAGGAAAAAGCTCTACAGTTAGATCACTACAAAGTTCTATTGGTGAGTGCCAAGGTAAAGGTTGACATAAGTCAGGGATTTCAGAAACAGTAAATTTTGACCAATTGAGAGGTAAAAGTTTAGTTGTTGCTTCACTAGCGTATATTGGTAACTGTGGAAAAGCTTGATGAAGTGCAAGTAGTCCTTGAGCATGGTCTGAATGTGCGTGAGTACATAGGACAATATCTGCTGGGACCTGTTGTTTATTTTCATTAGTACTAGTTAATAATGAAATATCTGCAATACCACAGTCTAATAAAATCCGGTGTGAACCTATTCGGACCAGCATACATATTCCATCATCTCCATGACCTACGCTGTAAGCTAAACATTCTAAATTCATGACAAGGTTAACTGCTTACATTCAGGAATATTTTGATTATCAAGAATTTGAAAATTTGGCGATCTTGAACTGCAAGACTTATCAGTAGAGTACTTCATCATAAAAAATAGGTTAAGTGGGAAACCACCGTCTTTTAAGCGGTGGATGGAAACGACTCGACGGGTTTTAACCCGTAGTCAAAAAAACGTGTTATTATTATTAAATAACTTAAAAAGTAGCCTCAATATCAAAATATTCTCTGATACTGCAATCTATAAACACTATTTCCGATAGGATAAGTAGGATAAGAAAGTAATTGAGATGTATAATTTGATTTACATTCTATCACTCTAGCGTTTCGCTTCGCGACATGAAAAGCTTTTTCGGCTACCTGACCTAGTATTTGAAAGAATTGATTAAATGCAGCATCTAACCAAGATTTATTTAACCTAGACTTGGACGATTGACCATTAGGTAAATACTTTCCATTTTCATCTTGTTTGGTTTGATTTCTGCAAGTTAATCCTACTAGATTTAACTTTTCTATGAAAAATACTTTTTTACCTGTCCGAGTTAATTTATAAGTTGTTTTATACTGGAAATATTGACGACTTCTAGCTATTTTTTGATGGATTTTGCCTTCGCGTTTTGCGTGCTTTGCGTCTGGCTTTACTGCCATTTTTACGTTTGTTCTTGCGTTGGGATACTTTGGTTAGTTTATCTTGATTTATTCTTAAAGGTTTGAGAGAAGGAAATAAATTACCTTATGAAGTGGCTAAATAAATGTCTTTGTCTAACACAGCATCTAAACCTATAGAGTTTTCCCAAGTCGGTTAAATATTGTCAGTTTTCAACTCAGGGATTGATTTATCCTCTAAACTTAAATTTATCAACCAGCCATCAGTTTCTTTGGTTAGTGAAACTTGTTTGATTTGGGTTAGTTCAGGTATTGCTCTATGGGTTATGACCTTAATCAAACCTATTTTAGGGATTAAAATATATAACCATTTACCATTGATTGATGAAAATTTTAACCAAGAATCATTAGAACTCTTGAAAGTTCAATGAACGATATCTAGATTTACTTTTAAACCTAGTTTTACCGCTTCTTTTGTATTACTATCACCTGTTACAAATCTAGAAAATGTTGTTTCTACTCTTTTACAGACATCCTGCAAAACTGTTGAGTAAAGTTGGGAAAAATCCAGATATTAACTACTATGCTTGACTTTTACTGTAGCCTTTTTCAGTTCTGGTAATTGCTTCTTCTGGTTGTAATAATTTGGTTTGTCTTTTAATTCAGGTAAATGAGAAATCAGAGGATAAGCATTGATAGGACATCTGTCTTGCTCCCACCAGTTAAAACGTTCTCCTAACATTCTGTTGTACCAATACCGACAAACCCGAAGTCAGTTGTTTAGTGTTAAGTTCTGGCTAGTTTCTGGATATATACGATATTGGTATGTATATTTCATTGCTAATAGTTAAAAAGTTTTGATATATTCCTCCTGAACAATTTTTGAGCTTAATTATTATTGCTAGCTTAACTTGAATGAGAAGAAATCTAGTATATATTTCTGTAGATTTACAAAAGTTTATAATTCTTTATAATTAAGAGCTTGCTAGCAGTGTATATTCCAAAAAAGTAGAAAACTTAAAGAAATAAGCTCATAAATTTATACAATCTAAGTTCCTGGTTCAGGAGTAGATTGTAGCAATGAGCCAAAATTTTTCAGTTTTGTAACTAAAAAATACATTTTTTCAGCAAACCAGATTTTACCTAGGAGATAGTTCAAATGGTTTTTGGACCAGCATCTCAATTAGGGGTTAGCCTTTTTGAAGATACAGAACCCGTGGAACTGTTGCCCGGAAGCTCATCAGAAGAAAAAGAAACTGTGATTCGAGCTGTCTATAAGCAAGTTCTGGGCAATGCTTACGTCATGGAGAGTGAAAGACTCTCTGTACCAGAGTCCCAACTCAAAGAAGGCGAAATTACTGTCCGTGAATTTGTACGTCAAGTTGGACGCTCTGACTTGTATCGTTCTCGGTTCTTTGAAAGTTGCCCCCGCTATCGTGCAATTGAATTAAACTTCAAGCACTTTTTAGGTCGAGCTCCCAATGGTTACGATGATATGAAGTTTCATAGCAATGTCCTTGATGAAGGAAGTTTTGAAGCTGATATTGATTCCTACATTGATAGTGAGGAATATGATAGTGCTTATGGGGAAAATATAGTTCCTTATTATCGAGGCTATAAAACCCAAACCGGCAAAAAAATGGTTGGTTTTACTCATATGTTCCAACTATTACGAGGTGCTTCCAGCAGCGACTTAAAAGGAAGTTTGTCTGGAAAAAGCCCTGCTTTGAATAAATATGTGATTCAGGAAACACCTTTAGCGGTAGTTCCTCCTTCTGGTGGTTCAGATGGTTGGTCATTCCAAGATACACCTTTAGGTGCTAGAACTAGACAGGGAGTAGGAGCTGATTCTGGTGGTAAAGTTTACCGCATTGAAGTAACAGCTTACCGCTCAAAAGTAGTAAATCGTGTTTCCAGATTCCGCCGTAGCAATCAAGTATTTTTGGTGCCTTTTGATAAACTTTCCCAAGAGTACCAAAGGATTCATCAGCAGGGTGGTGTAATTTCCAGTATTACTCCTGTTAGCTAGGGCTTAAAATTAGAAAATTATTTACTCTTTTCCATGAATAGCTTAGTTGCTAGATTCCTAATAACTAAAAGTTAAATTATCACAACTTAATAGTGCTAATTTAGCAATATTAAGGATAAATCAAGGGTAAAAATTTTCAATAATTTTGCAGTGATTCATGGTTAATGGCTATGATGTTTATACTTGTTAAATTAATGGCTATTAACCATGAAAACTGCAATCATAATCAATAGAAAAAATCAAAATCTTTTAATTAGAGGAGTTAAGAATGTCACTTTGGGTAGATACAATAGATCCAATAGAACTACGTTCTAATGCTACAGAAGATGAAATACAAGCAGTGATTAGAGCTGTTTATAAGCAAGTTTTGGGAAATATCCATGTAATGGAGAGTCAACGTCTAACTAGCGGGGAATCATTACTCCGAAATGGGGATATTTCTGTCCGTCAATTTGTTAGTATGGTTGCTAAATCCGATCTATATTTCACCTTGTTTTTTGAATCATCTTCTCCTTATGGATTCATAGAACTAAACTTTAAGCATTTATTAGGTCGCCCTCCCGAAGACCAAGCAGAAATTTCTGAACATACCCTTATATACAATGAACAAGGATATGAGGCAGAAATTGATTCTTATATATACAGCGAAGAGTATACTGAAAACTTTGGGGAAAACATTGTTCCATACCCACGGGGTAATAGCAGTCTAGTTGGAATGAAAAACGTGGCCTTCAATCGGATGTTTGCTCTGGAACGAGGAAATGCTACAAGTGACAGAAACAAATCTTCCCGACTTACTTCAGATTTAGCTACTAACCTTGCTACGAAAATTGTTCCACCTGCATATTTAAGTGGACCTTATAGCAATACAGTCAAACGTTTCCAAATCTTAGTGACTAAAACTGGTATTGGTCCTACTGTAAAACTGAGTAAAACAACTTATACAGTATCTTACGAGCAGCTAACTTCAAAAATTAACAGCATTCAGAGAACAGGTGGTAAAATCCTGAAAATTACTGAAGTTGGTTAACAAGCTATCAGCTATCAGCTAAAATCGGCGGGTTCGGTGTCCTCCACGCTTATTTGAAAAATTAGTGGTGTGGGTGTTCTAGGGGTTTGTAGACCAGGAGCGACTTCTCTTGAGTATCTCCCATATTATGCCTTGAGAGCTGACCGCTGACCGCTGACTGCTAATTGCTATTTTAAGAGGGACCTGTTTTAAACTAACAGGTTCCTGATTAAATATTATTCAAGATAGGAATAATGGATGTTGTAGAATTTGTTGAATGCTCTATAGGACGCTGGCGATCGCAACGTAGTGGCCATAATTTAGCATTTAGTCATTTTGAGGAAGTTCGGTCCACGATAGATATTGTCTCTTTACCAAAAACGGCTCCAGAAGTTATAGAATTGTGTAAGTCTAGTGAAGTAGATATTGCTCAAGCTGTTTCTCCTTTTCAGATGAGTTGGCAAGGGGAGTCTGACTGGGATAATGATGAAGTTATTGAAGGTAGTTGTGTATTAGTACCAATACCCGACCTGGATAATCTCAAAAAAGGAAAATTATTACGTTCCCAAGGTTATGCAGAAACTATTGCTGCTGTGGGAGAATATCAGATTACTGAAGATGGTACTTTTGTTCTACATACAGAGTATGACCGTGCTGCTGCAGAAGAAAAAATTTGGTTTGGTACTCCCAATCTGAGGTTTCGAGTATCCTTGATTAAAACGAGTGATGGTAATGGTGTATTAACTGCCTCTTTTTCATCAGAAATTCGTTCTTTGTCAATGGAAGAAAAATCATGAGTCTTATCTATCACGGTAATATCATGTCCGGTTGAATACTTAATAAATAAACAACTGAGGAGTCAGTCCTCAGGAGGGAAGAAAGAAGAGGAGGAAAAGGAGAAAGTTTTGGTAGTCCTGTATATGTAGTGATAAGTCAATATAAATTATTAGTTTTTGATATTAATATTGAAAATATTAAGTTTTTCCTGCTCAAAAAAAATCAAAATTATTGTCTCGGCGATCGCTACATATTATCAGAGATAAAAATATCAGAAATCAACCCCAAGTACCCTGAAAAAAAGTATGCTATTATCTATGACAGTAATAATAAAAAAATCTCTATAATTCAGATGTCAAATCATCAATTAATCTGTCCTAGTTGTGGTAGTAATTATATTGCCAAAAATGGGACTATTCACAACAAAAAACAAAAATATCAATGTCAAAATAGTCTCTGAAAATTTGTCGAAAATAGTCACAGAAATTATATTAGTCATGAAACCAAAGAACTGATTGATCAGTTATTACAAGAAAAAATTAGTTTGGCTGGTATAATTCCAGTAACAGGTGTGTCATAAAAATGGCTCCATAATTAGGTCAATAATAAGTATACTCATATTTCACACTCTATTAAATGTACAAAAAAAATAGGTAAACTCACTATCAAATGTGATGAAATGTGGTCATTTGTAGGTAATAAAAATCACAAACAATGGCTCTGGTTAGCTCTGGATATAGACAGTAAATAAATTGTGGGTTTTTACTTAGGGGAAAGAGGAGAAAAAGGGGCATTAGGATTGTGGAATTCATGACCAGGTATCTATAGACACTGTGCAGTTTGTTATACAGATTTTTGGTAAGCTGATGATCTTGTTTTTCCTAATTCAAGACATAAATCAGTGGGGAAAGAAACAGGTTTAACATCTTATATAGAAAGATTAAATAAGACTTGACTTCAAAGAATTTCTCGGTTGGTCAGAAAAACTTTATCCTTTTCTAAAAAGATAGAAAACCATTTAGGAGCTACGCGCGTATTTTATTGATCATTATAATGAAGCGATCGCCTGACCACCATTTTATCACTGCATATACAGGACTACCAAAGTTTTTTGGTCGCGTAAGCGGAAGGGAGTTCTATCACGCTCTTATCCGGACATGATATAAGTGGCTAAAAACCAGAATAAGGTAGGTTAGCAAAATAGATTTAACCAAAATCTACCTAAGTTTTTAAGGTTTTCCCAAAAGTCATTTGTAATTAAATTTGCCCAGATACTTAATCTTTAAATGTCTATAATCTTATTTTGTTCAGATCAGGTACAAAATGTCAAATTAGATAGAACAATTAGTCTAAAATTTTTATCATTTACCTTACCTAACCTAGATTATACATACTTTAAAAAAATATAATTTGACTCAGTTAGTCAAAACTGACGATCAAATAAAAAAAAAGAATTATCAATAAAAAAAGGGAAGGTAAAATATGACTATTTCCCATACAGAAAATCAGACAAAATCAAAGGATATAATTACTCTAGCTAGTTGGATGGCAGGGTGCTTTAGTAACCAAAAACAAGCTTCTGCCAATCGAGTTCTTTATGCTCATATTTATATTTATTTCCGACCTTTACCATATCAATTTTTTTCTGGTATAGGTTTTTATTCAGAGCAAGTTTATGACTATGACCTTTGGAGTCCATATCGTCAAGGAGTTCATCAACTTATAGATAAAGGCGACCATATTTACATAGAAAATTATAGTCTCAAAGACCCTATTCTCTATGCAGGAGCAGCAAGAGAACTTGATATTCTACATACTATTACTCCAGAAAATATAGAACGTCGTTATCATTGCTCAATGGTTTTTAAACGAGATGGAGAAAAATTTTTAGGGAGTGTTGAACCGGGAAATAAATGTTTAATCAATAAGAGAGGATGTGAGACTTATCTAGTTAGTGAAGTAGAATTAACTGAGCAAACATGGGAAAGTTTAGATATAGGAAGGGATGTTAATACACACGAACAGGTTTGGGGTTCAAAAGCGGGACGTTTAAAGTTTGAAAAACAAACAAGTTTTGCTGATGAATTACCGATAGAAAATTGAAGGTGACAAATTATCAAAAAGTCTTGAGGGAGGACTAATAGAAAATGTTGCCACCAGTAGCAGAAAAAAAAATGCAAAGCTGGATTAGAAGCAGACATTTAATCTGTTCAGGAAACTTTTTCTTGTTTGAGACAGTAGAGTATTCTACTGTTGATAGGTTTGCAGAATGTGTTCAAACATTGGGCGGGAGTTTGATATCTGTTAAACCTATTAAGAAAATTTGGATTGGTAATCATAGAAAAGTAGTTCTTTATCAAGCAAGAGCAAGTCTCCATACACCTCACCACGATTTGAAACAATACTGGATCAAAAACGGCGGTTTTTATACAAGGTTTGATGAACGGGGTTAGATTCAACAATTAATAATTATTGAAGAAGGAGACAGGAGACAGGAGACAGGAGACAGGAGGAAAATTACATGGGGATTCGCTCCCCCAAGTAATGCGTGAACACCCCCGTTGACGGTGGGGTATTAAACCCACAAAGAAAATGATAATTAATAATTAGGGTTTGCTGAAAAAGTCTTTATAGTAGGAGACAGGAGACAGGAGAAATGGGAATGGCGAGGAGGTAGGAATAAGAATTATCCTTTGATTTTTCTGCCCAACTATGCGCCTAAAATACTAACTTTTTGAGCGTTCTAGACTGAAACAAGCGCACTTTTTAAAGGCCATAAAAAGGCTAAAACCAATATCAGTCAATGCTTTGATATTTAACCAGCAAGCGCTAATTAATAATTACCTCTCCTGGAAAATAAGAGGATTGACTAATAATGAAAATTTTTTCTTCTCTTGGTCGATGGTCGGCCAGCGAGGAGACCAGCTTTTGACAGAGCCGCTCCGAGGGCCATCCCTACTAGCAAAAATCCACGCTCGGATAGCTAATATTCGTAAAGACGCTATCCATAAACTAACTACCTATCTTGCTAAAAACCACAGCATAATAAAGATAGAAGATTTACAAATTAAGGCATTCTTAAAAAATCACAAATTAGCAGGTGCAATTGCAGATTGTGGGATGTATGAATTTAGATGCCAATTAGAATATAAAACTGAGAAATTCTCAAGTCAATTAGTGCTTGTAGATAGAATGTTTCCAAGTTCACAGATTTGCTCTAATTGTGGGAATCATCGTCATCAGATGCCATTAAAAAACCGCGTTTATATTTGCCCTGATTGTGGTCACATTGAGGACAAAGATTTAAATGCCAGCAAGAATATAGAACGATAGTTTGAAGGAATATTCCCATCCGACTCTACCAAGTCAAACGGTAAGCTCTACGGGGATGGCCTGCGGAGTGGACAAACCCTTTAGTTGCCAAACTAAAGCCACGTTGAAACAGGAAGTTAACACCAAAACTACATAACGTCCAGTTAAGTCTAGATTTGCTGAGTTTTGGGTCAGTTTAATAGAGCGGAATACCATAATTACTTAAGGAATACCATTCAAGGGTATACTAGAAACATTATGGTGGCCAAGGAGATTTATAATGGCAAAAAAACGTAATGGTGCCACCTCATATTCAGAAAGCAAGGTTAAAGTCGGTGTGTCTCTGACTCCCACTAGCGCTGAGAGGCTAAAGGACGTAGCAACTGAACTTGGTCTATCTAGGTCTGAGTTAATTGAGCGCATTGCTAGAGGAGACCTTGCAATTTTGAGAGAGGCGGCACAGATCCAAGTAAATTTGGACAATAAATCGGAGACAGAAAATAATGCTCTGAAGACAAATGAAGTATCTGATGAAAAATTGGATATAGTAACAGTTCCAGAACCATTAGTTGACTCTGTAGAAGTACAAAATCAGTTATCGGAAAGTTATCAAACTTTACAACAAGAGTTGGCATCTCAGATGGCACAGATTAAACATTTGGAAGACCAAATGACTGCGATGGTGTCAAGAGAAAGTTATGAAACTTTACAGAAGCAATTAGAAGAAGATAAAAAAGTAATCGTAGAGTCTCAAGCACAACTAGCTCAACTTAAACAACTAGAAGAGCAAGTAGCTTTGATGGTATCTCAGGAAAGTTATAAAACTCTCCAGCAAGAATCTCAAGGACAACTAGCTCAACTAAAACAACTAGAAGAGCAAATTGCTTTGATGGTATCTAGGGAAGTATACGATTCTTTGCAAGACCAATCACAGGAGCAAATTGCTCAAGTTGAGCAACTAGAGTCTCAGATAGCTTCAATGGTATCAAAGGAAGTTTATCAGAATCTTCAGCAAGAGTCACAAGAGCAAATAGCTCAATTAAAAGAGCAAATTGCTTTGATGGTATCTAGGGAAGTATACGATTCTTTGCAAGACCAATCACAGGAGCAAATTGCTCAAGTTGAGCAACTAGAATCTCAGATAGCTTCAATGGTATCAAAGGAAGTTTATCAGAATCTTCAGCAAGAGTCACAAGAGCAAATGGCTCAATTAAAAGAGCAAATTGCTTTGATGGTATCTAGGGAAGTTTATGATTCTTTGCAAGACAAATCACAGGAGCAAATTGCTCAAGTTGAGCAACTAGAATCTCAGATAGCTTCAATGGTATCAAAGGAAGTTTATCAGAATCTTCAGCAAGAGTCACAAGAGCAAATAGCTCAACTTCAAAAACTAGAATCTCAAATAGCTTCAATGGTATTGCGGGAAAGTTATGAGACCCTGCAAAATCAGTCAGAAAAACAACAAGATAAGTTGCAACATCTAGAAGCACAAATTACCACAATGGTTTCTAGAGAAGTTTATGAGACTTTGCAGCGTCAGTCAGAAGAACAGCAAAATAAGTTGCGAAGTTTCGAAGAACAGACTGATTTAATGGTGTCAAAAGAAAATTATGAAGCTTTGCAGCACCAGTTACAGGAGCAACTCAATAAGTTGCAATATCTTGAATCTATAGTTGGTTCAATGGTATCACAGGAAACTTATGAAGCTTTAGAAAAACAGTCAGAATTGCAGAAACAAATAATTACAGATTATCAAAATAAACTGACTAAATTGCAACAAGAATTTCACGATCAAGTCGAGACAATACAGGCTTCAAGAAAGCAAATTTCTGAGTTACAAACTACATCTATGATTGCAGAAAATCACATTCTTAATAGATGGCAAAATCGTACCTTTTCTAGATAAAATCAAAGAAATATGATTCTTTTGATTAATTCCAAAATTTGAAATTTTCAGTTGGGAAAATTCAAAACAAATCAGGGAGAAAAAGGTAATTATTTATTTCCCAAGCGACAAATGCTCTCCGCTAATTGCTAATTGATGAATGTAGAGATTAAATCTTTGTATTCCACAAGGAAGAGCGGAGAGAATCCAAGTCGCATAATGGTTTATCATGATCGGGTAAATAGTGAAATATTTATAGCAGGGAACAGGGAACATGGAACACTGGGAAAAACATTGTCTAGTGATTCATCATTAGTGTATGTCCTCACTGCTCTGGCTATTGCTATAAAATGAAAAAAAGGTATCAAAAAATATATCTGAATATTAAATAGAGTTTAATAAACTAATTAAATCATGTCCGGATAATTACTGATGAAAAAAATTTATCCTCTTTTTCTTCCCTCCTGACTCGGTCTTCATGACTCAGTCTTCCTGACTACTCTTCTCGTTATTTATAACTATTCAACCGGACATAATATTATTTAGATGCCTAAATCATCTCTAGGCAGAAATCTTAACTTTCGTTTTTGAATATTATTTTAGTAAAGTGAATTTCTTACGAGTAGCAAATATACAAATAATTTTTGTCTACCTACTAGAAATCTCGAAAAACGGTTCTCAAGCCCTGACGTCACCATTACAAAATTGGCAGATTTGGATATGTCTACTAATATAGTTAATTTTCTATTTTAATGACAATTTGACCAAAGCTTAATTGTTGATAATTTTACACTTTATCCAAAGCCCAAATAAATTGCAGGCGTTGCAGATTTGCGGGATGAATGATAGGTTGGGACAGAGCAAGTCAAAGGGAAAAAATGTGGAATGTCCAGAGTGCCAATCTAAACATATCCGTAAGAACGGTCGCAGACGCGGCCAGCAGAACCACATTTGTGTCAATTGCGGTCGCCAATTTGTATCGAATCCTCAAACTTAACTAGGATACAGTGACGATGCTCGTCTCATTTGTCTAAAAATGTATGTCAATGGTATGGGTTTTCGTGGGATAGAACGGGTAACAGGAATTCATCATACCACCGTCATCCGATGGTGACGACAGGT
>NZ_JAAHGB010000036.1:0-67677 GCF_010672695.1 Okeania sp. SIO1H4 | reverse complement strand
CGAAAAAAGTGCGCCTGTTTCAGCTCTTCACGCTCATGCATGGAGCGTATTTTAGGCGCATAGTTGGGCAGAACAATCTTGGGACAAAACGCCCGCTCCTACTTCCTCGCTCCCGATCCATTTCTCCTGTCTCCAGTATAGCTGTCTTCCCCTCCTGGGAGGGGTTAGGGGTGGGTTGTCTCCTACCCCTACTAAAATACTTTTGAGCGCAAACCCTAAATAGGGCATTGGATTGGGGACTTATAGGTAGGGAAGCTATCAGATTAGGGAGTTACAATAGAAAAGAGGAAGTAAGAGGGGAAGAAAGTTGTTTTTCTCACGCTATTTTCAGACATGATATTACTGTACTTCATTAACCTGAAATACGCTGTATTTATTTAGCAACAAATATTTGTTTCCTGTTTTCCCTTGTCTATAAAAACAATTTTGTAACCTTCTTTTATCTTTTCTGTGGCGGGTTTAATACCCTACGGTCAACGGGGGCGCTTAAAATTATTTGGGGTTATAAGACATGAAGTGGTTGGTCGTTTACCGAATAATTAAGGTTTAAAGCCTCTCCTTTATCCTTTTTTCTATTTCCTACTCCCTACTCTCTAAAGCAAAGGAATTTTTTACCGAGAAATTGTGGTCTAAAGTCTCCCCTTTTAAGGGGATAAAAAAAGAGAATATTCCTGATTTTAAGCCTCCTTATTTCAGAGGTACTGATAACTGATAACTGAAATGACCCCATAAGCATGGAAATTGCTATCTCATTTAGCTAAAGTAAAACTCTGTTTTTAGTCAAATAGACGGCGTTGCTGAAATGTAATGGTAAGTAGCTGAAGGTCAAATTGAAAAACTTATGTTTTGCGTTGATACTTAATCTAAAAATCATTATCATTCAGCAACGCCAAATAGGCATTTTTAAATAAAGTCTTTTCAGGAGGAAAATTCTTCGTAGCATTCTTTTTTATATTTCATATAATTTTTCTGAAAAGATGAAAAGATATAGAATTAAAATTATAATTTGTTTGATATTTACTGTAATTTTAGGTTTTGCAACTAAATTTTATGAAGGACTATTTTCAGAATGGCTAAATAATTCTTTTAGTTCAATTTTTTATGAAGCATTCTGGATTTTTTTAGTAATTTTTATTCGACCTCGACTTAAACCAGGTTTAGTAGCTTTTTGGGTATTTATTGTCACCTGTTTTCTAGAATTTATGCAGTTATGGAAACCACCTTTTTTACAAACTATTCGAGCAACTTTAATTGGCAGACTGTTGTTAGGAAATACTTTTGTATGGTGGGATTTTTTGTACTATATATTAGGTTGTACATTGACTTGGATATTTTTACGTTACTTCAAATTTTATGATGAGAGGAGTCAGGAGTCAGGAGTCAGTAGGAAGAAAGGATGAGAGTGGGAATTATCTGGGAATATTCCGGCATTTTATGTCTGCATTGGATGGAAGTAGAAAGTGCGATAACTGTATAACCGGATTTTAGGTAAGCATTCAGCCATCAGCTATTAGCTATCAGCTACTAATAGACATCTCCAATAATAAAAAATAAAATCAACTATCGTACAGAAATCATCAATTATTTCCCCCTACTCACTACTCCCTAATACCAATTTAAAAAAAGAATGTTACGAATAGTAAGAGGAATCAGGACTTACGCAAATTGACTGTAAAACCACCATCTGTAGGGGCGAATGGCATTCGCTCTCTCTATATATAGAGTCTCTGTGTAAGTCCTGAGGAATAAAAAGATTTTACAGGATATTCTCTTTGACAAAAAGGATGATTTACGGCCTAAAAAATGGTATTTAAGCCATTAATTCTGACTCCTGACTCCTGACTCCTGACTCCTAAGAAATATCCTAGCTATTTGTAGCAAACATTTATCAATTTGGTATAATACCTCTTTTCTGAAGATATCTAATGAGAGAAAAATAACAGAAAGAGGCAAAAGCAACCCTTGAAATTGAGAGGGAATTAAAAGTTACTGCCAAAGTAAGGTCTTTTAACCTTAGAAGGAATCATTCATTATACCATTTTCAAAAAATACTGTTACAGTGCTTTAGTCTGTTACTAGGAGTGTTGAGATTAATACTGTAGAGACCTTTTTTGAATTTGGTATTATTTGCTGATAGCTGACTGCTAATACCAATTTTATATGAGGTTGCATAGAATGATGAAATTCATTAAATCGATCTATCTTTATCTACGCTTACCTGCGGTCAATTATGCTTAAAATATTATTCTATGCAGCTTCATTTCAATTTGGTATAAGAGCTAAGTGCTTATTTTATTACTTTTAACTTTTGAATTTTGACTTTTGACTTTCAATTTCTACCCATTTAATAATAGCTTCAGTCAACCCATCCAAAGTATATTCTTGAGCTTCCACATCTACTCTACCTAACAAACTGTGACAACTTTGAGAAGTTTGAGGTCCGATAGAAGCAATACAAATATTTTCTAACCAATCTTGCGGTAAATTATCTTTATTTTCAGCCGTCAAATAACAAAAATTTCGCACCGTTTTAGAACTAGCAAAAGTCATAATATCTATCTGACAATTTTGTAGTGCTAATAAAGCTTCCGGTAAAATATTTTCTGGACAACTAGACTCATAAGCAGCTACTTCTATTACCTCCGCACCTTTACTATTTAACTCATTCACTAATACTTCCCTACCACCAGTCTCTACTCTGGGAAATAAAACCTTTTTTCCACTCAAATTTTCTGGGAAATTTACCACCAAAGAATCAGCAACAAAATTAGGTGGAATAAAATCCGCCTTCAAACCACGAGCATTCAAACTTCCCGAAGTTTTTTTACCAACAACTGCTATTTTTACGCCAGATAAAGCACGACTATCCTTATCTTTCTCTGCCAACCTTTCAAAAAAGTAATCTACCCCATTTGTAGAAGTCAAAATTAACCAATCAAAAGTATCTATATTATTAATAGCCACATCTAAATCATGCCAACTTGAAGGAGGAGTAATCACTAAAGCAGGCATTTCAATTACTTTTGCCCCTGCTTTTTGTAGGCGATCGCTAAACTTACTAGACTGACCTGCTGCACGAGTCACTAAAACAGTTTTATTTGCTAAAGGCGCTATTTCAATTTTGGCTACTGAATTTTCTTTAACCATATTATTTGGAGACTTTAAATAATCTCGTAACCTGACTACTTCCCCTACTATTATCACACAAGGGGACAAATATTCAGTGTATGTTTGTTGAACAATATCCCCTAAACTACCAATCCAAATTTGTTGTTTTGGAGTGGCACAATTTTGAATAATTGCCACAGGAGTTTGAGATGTTCTTTTATGTCTTAATAACTGACGCACAATTTCATCTAAATTTCGTGCCCCCATTAAAATTACTAAAGTTTCAATCTGAGATATTCTTTGCCAATCTAATGCTTCTATATCGTGAGCAGTCAAGACGATAAAAGCTCTACTCATTACTGCATCTGTCAGAGGAATATTTGCGAGTAAAGGTGCAGCTAATGCAGAAGAAATTCCTGGTACAACTTCAAATTCACAACCAGCTTCAATTAATGCTTGAATTTCTGAAGAAGCACGACCAAAAATAAAAGGATCTCCTCCTTTTAGTCTAATTACTTGTTTGCCTAAACGACATTTTTCTACTAACAAGCTATTAATTTCTGACTGAGACATACTGGGTTTACCACCACGTTTACCCATCTCTATTTTTAAACAATTTTCTGGTGCTAATTTTAGAATTGAATCATCAACTAAGGCATCATAAATTAATACTTCAGCTTGAGTAATGAGAGAATGTGCTTTGACAGTCAAATATTCTTTACTTCCAGGTCCAGCTCCAACAATATATACTTTTCCTAGTAATTTAGTCATGTTTGTATGAGTTAAGTTAATCCAAATTAGTAGTTGCAACAAAAATCTTTAGTTGGAGAATAGCACCAATGAAGAATATTTAGTTTTTCGGAAGAGATATTAACAGTTGTTTCAAAATCAATGTGTTGAATATATCCATACTCAACCTCGCAAATTTTGTCAAAATAAATAATGATTATCTCCAAATATTGCATCACAATAAGGACAACCGAATGAAGTGTAAGAGCTTCCAACAGTTTTGCTATAGCGATATTTAATTTTGCCCATTTTCATATTTTGACGTTTAGCTTTTTCAGTCTTCAAGCATTCATAAGCTTTATTTACAATTTCAGGAAGAAATTGAGGTTCATCTATAATTTTTTCTGTTAATATAATGTAGTCTATTAAATTAAAATTACACCCACATAAAGTTTCATAAGACTCATTGTGAACGTGATAAATATAATATTTCCCGTGACACTTCCAATTCCAACAATTAACAGGAAAAAATCTGATTTTAATATCTTGCTGTGTTTTATATCGGTAAAATTGAGAAAATTTAAAATGACCAGATAAAATTTCAGTAATAAAATTCTTTAAAAGATAGGTGTTATTATCAAAAATTACTGTATGATTTTCAGATTGGTCAAACTGTAATTGAAACATCGGTATATCTTGTCTTTCTTCGGATGTTGGTAACTTCTTAAATAACCAGCAACAACTAATACCATCTCTGGCATATTTATCTTGACGTTCTTTCGTTTATTCTAAGATTTGAGGACTCCATTGAGCTTCAAAAGCCAGTTGAACTAATTGATGTTTCTCCTGCTTAGTAGCTAAAACATCGGCTCTCCAATCTAATCTACTTGCTTCAGTTTTAACAGCGTAACCCATAATGTTACAGACTTTAGCAATTTCTGTTTTGCATAAAAGATGTTGCCATGTTTCTGATTTATAATTACATCCATCTTTACTTATTATGAGCAAAATGCTTAGTTCCCAATTTTGAAGTTCTTAAATGTCCTTTTGCTTCACAACAAGGTAAAATAACTTAAACTTTTTTACGTTTTAATTCTTCCCATTCTTTATCAGATAGTAGTGGGGCTAATAATTCTTGATTATCTAAAATAGCTCTTAACGGCATAATTTTAATGGTTAAATAAAATCCTAAATTTTTACCTTCTATTATAAGTATGATAAAAGACAAGCCATAGGAAAAATAATTTCCAAATAAATTGATAAAAATCAGCGATCGCTCTTTTATCTTGCAGGTCTACTTTTTGACTATGGCAACACATTTGACGTACTTGTAAATTTTCCCACTTACCTACTGATAATCTCTCCGAAGCGCTATGCACAAGTCAAAAGTTAAAAGTTAAAAATAATCTCTGAGTGAATATAGAGTTTTCTAGTTTAGTAATATCAAGTCAAGTTTGTTTCATCAAAAGCTTTTTCTAATTATGGAGTTAATTTTAGATAATTGCTCTACAGTTTCAAATAGTTAAAATCTAATATTTTTAGTCTAGCTTTAAGAATTGCTAATACATCATGCCATTGTTTTTGAGAGTAATTATCCGCAATTTTGTACCATCTTAATTTATGTAAAACAATATCTTCATTAGATTTTTTAATCTGACTATATAATTGCTCAATATCAATATTTATAAAAAGAACCTAATACCAAATTTCTAAATTCCTGAGAGATATATAGCATCGAAAACAAAATCCCATTGAAAAATTTTATAACCTCTCAACCCCCCTCCCTTGAAGAAAAAAGAGAGGTTGGATGAGAGGTCTTAATTTCTATTCCATAAAAGTTTAGATAGTGGGGGTTGTTTATATCCCATTACTAGGAATGATAATTAAATAAATTCCAGAATTTTTTTGAAAGAACTCAGATTATATGGACTTTAAATAATTTAAATTGTGTAGATAATAAAATCCTCATTCCTTATCTATATCAATCTTCAATTTAAAATCTAAAAGCATAGCCGAAAGTTTATGATGAAACCTTAAGCTTTCCAGGAGTCCGATCCTCAATATTCTGTTCCTTCACTATATCAAGGGGGGACGCCTGCATATCCCTAATAGTTTCAAAGTCTAAGCTGCCAACATCAATTTTGCGGACTTGACGGTTATGTTGAGTGTGGTAATAGATTACCTTATTTGTGAGGTCGTAAGCTGTTGTCCAAACGGTCGCACTCCGCATACCTGATGTGTCTATATATTCATCTTCAGATTCTTCGGGTGGTCCGAGCGGAACATTAAAATTATCAAGTATACGAAACAATTCATACATCGTCTCAGGTCCGTCAGTAGTTGCTCTTGCAGTTTGAGAAAAAGCAAAAGCACGGATGAAACGTGATGGAGGCGTAAAATCTCCTGGAAGCCCAATCATACCACTACCGACACCTAATGGGCTAAAATTAATTGAGCCAATATTCCGATCTGGATAAGCTACAGGAGAAATATTGACATAATTTCGTAAATTAGTAATATGCCAGTCGTATGTTGGGGAGTTAGTAATAATCCCTAGTTCAGCATCAAAAATTTTTGGTTTGCCTTGTGACCATTCAATGACGATCTGTTCCCCCGAAGGATCGCTGACCATCAAATGATATAGTGCAGTTTTCCCAATAACTGGTTCAACAACGTTTACCACTAAGATTTGGTCTATTGCCTCACGAACATCATCTACTGTGGCACAGGTGGAAAGAAGATACTGGACAACATCGGTCGGTGCCATAGATTTCTCTGCCATAGTTGAATCATAATCCACATATTCAGCAAAGTCTGGATGATCAAAGACTCCAGCAACTAATCCCTTTTCATTCATGCCGTCAAGAGGAATTGGCCTATTTACAGCATCAATTCCTACTATTCCATATTTGCCAGTCCACCGTATACCAGGCAAATGGACATTTTCATCCCTAGAGAGTTCAGTCACAAACTGGTGCTCTCTGGGGAGGATCAATATTCGAGATTCTAGATCAAACTTACCCCATTGCATTGTTCTACCATAGACCATAGCACCGTCTTCTGCTTTTAGGGTAATACCTGTACAAGCGTAAGCAGGAGGCATTAGGTTAATGAAACAAAACAGAAAGACTAAAGCTAATGTCAGCACTATTGATTTGATAATGAAACAAAACAGAAAGGCTAAAGTTAATATTAGCACTATTGATTTTATGTTTTTCATCACTTAGCTGATTTTTGGTGCTTTACATAATAATTAATATTATTTTTGTGTGAAGAATACAATGAGTAATTATGCTGCGTTTTGTTCATATTTCGGAGAAAAAATACCCCGAACAACAATAGAAAATCTGAAATTATTACTTTTTTTTACCCAGAGCTAACTTTTCCTAATTCCTAGATATTTTTGACACAAACAAAATCTGACTACTATCAAAGACAACCCATAGGAGAATTAAATATTCAAAGGAAAAATAATTTCTAAATAAATTGATAAAATTCCACATCATCGTCTAGTTTGTAATAATTTTATTTGCCATCCCTTACAGGTATATTTATCAGAAAAAATACCCCGATCAACAATATAAAATCTGAAATTATTACCTTTTTTCACAGAGCTAATTTTTCCTAATTCCTAGAAATTTTTGACACAAACAAAATCTGGCTACTATCAAAGACAACCCATAGGAGAATTAAATATTCAAAGGAAAAATATAGAAGAAGGAGGAATAATTTAGTTATCTAGTACAGTCTTAAATGATTACCTTTTTTCCCCAGAGATAACTTTTCCTAATTCCTAGAAATTTTGAAAGAACCAAAATCTGACTACTATAAAAGATAACCCATAGTAAAATTGAAGATTCATAAGAAAAAGTACTTTTCCAATAAATAGATAAAAATCAACATTATCATCTAGTTTGTAATAATTTTACTTGCTATCCTCTACACCCATATTTATCACAAAAAATGCCCTGAGCAACAATATAAAATATGAAATGATTACCTTTTTTCCCCAGAGTAGACTTTATCCTGATTCCCAGAAATTTTTGACATAACCAATATCTGAATACTATCAAAGAAAACCCATAGGAAAAATTAGATATTCTCGGCAAAATAGTTTCCGAAAAAATAACCCAAGTAACAATAGAAAATCTGAAATTATTACCTTTTTTTTCCCAGAGCAGACTTTTCCTGATTCTCAGAAATTTTTGACACAACCAAAATCTGATTGCTATAAAAGACAAGCCATAGGAAAAATTAAATATTCTAGGAAAAATAGTTTCCAAATAAATTGATAAAAATCAGTGATCGCTCTTTTATCTTCCAAGTCTACTTTTTGACTACGCCACCACATTAAACATAAAGCTAAAAAATGAGTTATTGCCAAAAAAATGAAATTAACATTTGCCAACCAAACTACACCCAATATAATCATACCGACATAGCAAATTGTTAATACCCACCTTGCCAAATTAAATACAGTAAATGTCCCTAATTTAATTGTAAATGTAGTGATATTAAATTTACGGTCTCCTTCAATATCTGGAATATCCTTAAAAATTGCAATAGCAAAAGTGAAGACTATTACAAACAAAGTTAGCACCCATACTGTTGGAGGAATTTCTGGAATGATCAAGCTTTTTTTGAGGATAATTATTTCACCTACTCCTTCTATCCATTTATTTAAACTTCCTGAAACTTTCTCAACTTTTTCTAATCCCCAAACAAAGCTTAAAAATAACCCTAGATTAACAATTACTCCCCGCACAGTAAAAATACATAAAGCTGCCCAAAAAGGAAATCTTTTTAATCTAATAGGAGGCAAAGAATAAAATGTACCAATTACTAAACTTATTCCCACCGTACCTAATAAAAAAGGTCCGCAAACTAGAGCAAAACTTAAAGCCAAAACTCCCGTTATTGCCACAATTACTTGACCAGAAAACCGAGAAAATTCACCAGCAGCTATAGGAAGATCAGGTTTATTAATTCGGTCTATTTCCACATCTTCTAATTGATTCAATCCTACTATATAAATATTTCCACATAGACAACTTATCCAAGTTACCAATAACAGAATTAAACTATAGATGAACAAAGATTGATTGAAAAAATCAGAGCGATCGCCCAGAGCAATTAGATATATTGCTAATACACTTAATGTTGTGCCAATAATTGTATGGGGACGTGCAAACTTCCAAAAACTATATAGCCATGGAAAATATTTTTGCACCAAATTAGTTGTGATTTTTGCTTCCTGATAATGTGAAATTTCTCCCATAACTACCTTGAATGATTTTTATCTTAATTTACGATTATTTTATAGCAGTTTTCACATAGATAGACTATATTCAAGAATTAATAATTAATAATTAATTATTACCTCTTCTTTTAAAGTAGAGGATTGACTAAAAGGAAAATTTTTCTTTTTATCCTCTTAAAAGGGTAGACTTTAAACCACAATTTTTCGGTAATAAAAGCATTTTTCTACTCTCTACTCCCTACTCCATCCTCCGTAAGCAAAAATAATTTTGTAGTTTACTTAAATGAAAAACGCTTTCATTAATTGATAATGGATAATTGATAATTACCTCTGATTTTAACCGTTACGGAATTGAATATAAGGAAATATTATTTATTTCTTACCCTTAAAAGGGGAGACTTTAAACCATAATTATTTAATTATTTAATTATTAATTATTAATTATTCGGTAATATTAATTAATTTTGGTACATCTAAGATTATTTGCAAAAATACTTTTTTCCTACATATTTCCTGTTGCCAGATGAGCTGTTGCCAGATGAGCTGTTGCCTAAAAGCAATAAATTTTTGGCTTTATTCTTGCATTGAGATGCACCCATTAATTTGGCAAGCGATTAATATCTTGATTAGAGCCAAGTACAATCATTATTATTCCTTTAGTTAAAATTGTACTAGGCTTCGGATTAATTTGAAATTTTTCACTTCCGTCGCTCACTGCCAGTAAATTTAAACCATATTTATTCCGTAGTTCTAAATCAGCAATAGTTTTACCATCAAATTTTTCTGGTACAATAAATTCTACAATACTATTATCTGGGTCTATATCAAATTTATCGAGTATTCTAGGTTTACTCAATAATCGTGCTAATTCGCAACCCATTTCTCTCTCTGGAAATACCACATAGTCTGCTCCAACCTTGTTTAAAAGTTTGACATGAGTTTCTGAAGAAGCTTTAGCTACTACAAATTTTACTCCTACTTCTTTAAGATTGAGAGTAGTAATAATACTTTCCGACAAATAATTGCCAATTGCAACAATTACTGTATCAAAATCTGAAATACCAGCTTGTTTAATGGCATTAATTTCTGTTGAATCAAGCTCTAAAGCATGAGAAGATATTTTGTCAGTTAAAGCTTGATTTACTCTTTTTTCTTCTCTATCAATAGCCAAAACTTCATAGCCCAAATTATGCAGAGTTAGACACACTGCTTTACCAAATCTTCCCAAACCAATTACTGCAAATTGTTTAGTTTCAGATTTTAAATTTTGCCAAAAATTCCAAGACGATAATTTCACTAAAAATTCAACGTTATAGCTTCTATATTGTATGGCGCTGCGCGCAGGCAACAGGCAATAGGGGAATAAAAAACTGATAATATAAGATTTTTAGCTATTGGACAGTTCCTGTAATTTGTAAATATGCCAGCGCACATTGCTATAAATAGCAAAAATAACGTTGCCTCCAAAATATCTATTTTCAGATTTTACCAATGCTGAGAAAAATTTTTCACAACTAACTAAATTTGTTCTCTTAGTTTTTTTGCTGTGTTTTTAACTTTAGCATCAATATAGGGTTTCTCAAGTTACTAAGGTAAAGTTATTTTTCTTCTTTTCTATTCCCTACTCTCTACTCCCTAAAACTCAAAAATTATACAAATAAATTTTCCTCTGGATACTGAACCGCACTAGGATTTTGTTCAGCAAAAATAGTAGAAACTAATAGTAAGACACCCACCCTACCTATATACATAGTTAAAATCAATACTAATTGCCCGGGAATTGTAAAATTAGAAGTAACTCCCGTAGATAAACCAACTGTAGCAAAAGCAGATATAACTTCAAATAAAATTTGAATTGACTCTAATTCTGGGTCAGCAAAAGCAGCTAAAGTAGTAGCGATCGCCACTAATGAACCTGAGGCAAAAACCACACCAATAGCCTTAATAATAACTATAACCGGAATCTTACGTTGATAACATAAAACTTCTTCCCTACCCTGTAAAGCTGCTTTTGTACTATTCAATAATATTCTAAAAGTTGTAGTTTTAATACCCCCTCCAGTGCTACCCGGACTAGCACCAATAAACATTAAAACAATCGTGATAAATAAACCAGCATCAGTCAAATTCCCAATATCAATAGTATTAAAACCCGCCGTTCTAGTAGTAACAGATTGAAACCAAACAGCAATTAATTTTTGCCCTAAGTTAAAATTTTCTAGAGTCTGAGGATTGTTAAATTCGGCAATAAAAAAAGTAATAATACCAAAAATTAATAAAAAAATATTTGTATTAGTAACCACTTTAAAATGTAGAGAAAAAGTGTGAAAAACTTGCTCTTTTTTCCAACAACTTTTCAGCCATAAATATATTTCCATAATCACTTGATAACCCAATCCTCCAAATATAATCAAGCCAGTAATCACAAAATTTAGTAACGGAGATTTGACATACTTAATAAACCCATCTGCATATAAACTAAAACCAGCGTTATTAAAAGCATTTATACTATGAAAAACAGAATACCAAAGACCTTCTTTAAACCCATAATTTGGAACAAAAACAAACAAAAGCAACAAAATACCAGTCAATTCAAACACAATTGTTGTAGCCAAAATCGACTTAATTAAAGGTTCTACACCAGCCAATCCTACTTGTTCCAAAGATTGCTGAAGAGCCACTTTTTCCCGCAGACGAAATTTACGACCAAGCAACAACAAAAGAATAGTTGTAGCAGTCATATAACCCAAAGCTCCAATTTGAACCAATAACAATAGAAATAATTGCCCCCAAAAAGAATAATATTCCCCCACATTCACAACAGAAAGTCCCGTCACACAAACAGCAGAAGTTGCTGTGAATAAAGCAGTTACAGGATGACTCCAATTTCCATTACTCACAGAAATAGGTAACATGAGTAATATAGCACCAATAATAATAACAGCAATAAAACCTTTACATACAGTTCTAGCTAAACTCATTTCAAATTTTTAGTATGTATATTTAAAATTTAGGCGAGTTATTTCAATCACAAATAACTTATACTAATTCGTAACCATTAAGCCATTAGCGGTCAGCTTTCAGAAATTAGTAGTTTAAGAATTTGAGTAATATTGAGTCGTGAGCAAGTAGCTAATTTATTTCAGACTTTTAATTCTATTAAATCTTTCAACTCTGATTCCTCAAAAAAGGGCAATTAAGTTAATAGCTGATGGCTGTTAACATAGTTTCTCAGTAGGAGACTAGCTGACACCTAAATGCTTACAGTAATTCACATTAATAATGGCATAAATTAACATCTAAAATTACAAACACTTAATTTTTTTCTAGAAAAATAATAATTTTAAACCTTTAAATTTTGTGTTAAATTATGTAGTAATCAGGAAAAATTTATGAGATATTTAATAACAATTAAAAGCCATCAAAATCCTTTTATATTCTTAATCCTGACTCCTGACTCCTGACTCCTAATTACTACTAAAATCTTACAACTGAAATATGATTGCTATATAATAGTCCAGGAAAATAAATCCTCAATCTTAATTGATTAATAATTATGACCTCAAACTTAATCGAACAGATTCAACAATTCTATGATGCTTCCTCCAGTCTATGGGAACAAGCGTGGGGCGAACACATGCACCATGGCCATTATGGACAAGATGGTAAGCAGAAAAAAAATAGACGACAAGCCCAAATAGACATGATTGAAGAACTACTTCAATGGGGAGCATTAAATGAAAAATCAAATTTTTGGCCTCCTACCTCGATCCTGGACGTCGGTTGTGGTATAGGCGGTAGTACATTGTACTTAGCCGAAAAATTTCATGCCACTGCCACTGGCATTACCCTTTCTCCCGTCCAGGCCCAAAGAGCTAAAGAACGAGCTGATGTAGCCAACTTAAGTCAAACTACTAATTTTATAGTGGCAAATGCTTTAGAAATGCCCTTTGCCGATGAATCATTTGACTTGGTATGGTCTCTCGAAAGTGGAGAACACATGCCTAATAAACAGAAATTTTTGCAAGAATGCCATAGAGTCCTCAAACCAGGTGGAACTATAATTATGGCTACTTGGTGTCATCGTCCAGTTGGTAGCTCCTATGGACAACTAACTGACGATGAAAGGAGACATCTAGCCGAAATATATCGCGTCTATGCTCTGCCTTATGTTATTTCTTTGCCAGAATATGAAGCGATCGCCCAAAATGTCGGCTTTCAAAATATCTGCACTGCTGACTGGTCAACTGCTGCTGCTCCCTTCTGGAATATTGTGATCGAATCAGCTTTTGACCCTAAAGTAATTATGAACTTACTCTTTAGTGGTTGGACAACAATTCAAGCTGCCCTTTCCTTGGAGTTAATGAGTAGTGGATATGAACGAGGATTAATAAAATTTGGTCTAGTGCGGGGGAATAAATAGTTGATTACTACAAATTCTGTTAAAATCAGTGGAAGTGAGTCAAAATTTTCATACTTTTTTAGATATGTAGATATGAAATAATTTCCTGAAATTACTATGAGATTAAAGTTTCGAGCCTATAAAATCTTACTTTTGACTTTTAAATTTTGACTTTTGACTTCATCCCATAATTTTTAACTCAAAAGTTAAAATCTTACTTTTGAGTTTTGACTTTTAAATTTTGACTTTTGACTTCATAAGCTGATTTCATCACTGCATCTTCAGTAAATGTTAATTTCTGTACCAATATACCTACTTCTGCTATAATCATCGCTTACAATAGATACACCATATGGGATATTCCTGGAGGTGTAATTTATGTTAGTTATTTTAATGGAAAATCAGCTAGTTGCTCCTCAACAAGTTTGTCAAAGTTGTTTGTTAGCCGATAGAAGTGGTCAACCCCGATGGAAAGGTGGTCAATTACGTTGTGGTCATCCAGTTCCTAAGTTATCAGATACTCAAGCAGATCAGTATGAGTGTCAAATGGGTTTCCGCGTTGCCAGTATAGAATAATATAGAATCCGGATAATTTATCGTATAGCCCTCGGAGTCAGGAGTCAGGAAGAGCGAGTCAGGAGAAAAGAAGAATTGAGCATGGCAATTATCTAGAGGTATTCCGTGAAATGTCTACATTGAGTGGAGGTAGTTTTGCAATAATTGTATAACCTGTATAACCGGATTTCATATAATTACAAAAAATTATTAGTTTGATATAGCATTTTTATCTGGGAAGTGAAAACCAAGTACTATTAAACAGGGAATAGTAAAGGAGGAAAAACAGCATTAATATAGTTAGTAGCAAACA
This sequence comes from Okeania sp. SIO1H4, assembly GCF_010672695.1. Lineage (NCBI taxonomy): Bacteria > Bacillati > Cyanobacteriota > Cyanophyceae > Oscillatoriales > Microcoleaceae > Okeania > Okeania sp. SIO1H4. Next base: position 53,310 of record NZ_JAAHGB010000036.1, on the reverse strand, counting down.
CCAGGAGATAGGGTATTTGTTCGGTGCGCTTTTTTTTATAACAAAAAACTCTATCTAGATTTACATCTCAAATAAAAAAACTATAGTCAGGATGAAAATTAAAAGTAGATTAAAATAGTGCATTTAGCCTTGAAGCTAATCATTTAAATGTATCTTAAAAGTAAACAAAATAGTTCGCTCAGATTTGAGTTGTGTAGAAAATATCTTCATTACTGAGCAAAACACAGTTTTAAACACTTAACACTTTAATTATCTACTTTTTTGTTTTTTTGATCAATTATTTAGGACTACTTATTTGAAGAATATAGAATAATATTTTTAGAGGCACCAACAGGTAGACTAATACAAGTATTGCTTCTATTGCATCATTTTTTAGATGGTGACTATCTACCTAATTATAGTGAAAAACTAGGCACTTGTGCTTGAAACTTGAGTCCTAGTAAGGAAGGGCCTACCTTTGACTTTTTCCCAAAGAAAGAAAGTATTTTTATTTTTTTCTTAAAATTACTGAAAATTTGAAAGTTTAGTGATTTTTTAGGCCACAAAATACGATCCAGGGCTGAAGTTATCTAACTACTGCGCTATCCTGAATTTATATTTACTTACTTATCATCAAACTCAGGAGTATTTTACAATGAATTGGCGCGGTTCTACAACTGTTCAAGACCGAATTTTTGCTAGCTTACCTTATCTATTACCCTTGCTAGATGGGTTAGTGTATGGCAGATATTTATTCCAACAGTTCCCTCCCATACAGATAATACCAGTTCTTCTTAGCCCTTTGTTACAGATTTATAGAGGTATACCCTTCTTTGGCCTAATAGTTTTCTTCGCTCTGTTCTTGTTAGTAGTGAGAAATGAAAATATATCTCACTTTATTCGTTTCAATACAATGCAAGCAATTTTACTGGATATTATTTTAATCTTGTGTGGTCTAATTCTGCAAATCTTGGGAGCAAGTTTAGGAGGATTTATTCTGGAAACTCTCTCTAATATGATATTCATCGGAATTCTAGCATCATTTATCTATGCAGTAGTTCAATCAGTCATGGGACGCTACGCAGAAATACCTACTATTTCTGAAGCTGTTTATATGCAAGTGCGCTAAATATTTTTCACACTCACACCCTTTATTTTGTCTTTGTGGTGAAAATTTTGTAAAATAAAAGATCCTTGCTTCTGCATAAATTTGCTAGAAGCCATGTAGTCCGAAAGGAGATTATTTCCATGAAACCATTCATTTATGAAACAATGTATATCCTGCGTCCAGACCTGAATGAAGAACAGGTAGAACAAGAAATTGCAAAATATAAAGATTTATTGCAGGAGCAGGGCGCTTACGACATAGAAATTCAACATCGTGGTAAGCGTCGTTTAGCCTATGAGATCAACGATCATCGAGAAGGTACATATGTTCAGATGAATTATCAAGGTCCTCCGACTCAAATAGCTGTATTGGAGAGGGCAATGCGTTTGAGTGAAGAGGTTATTCGTTACTTAACGATTAAACAGGAAGTACCCAAAAATACTACACCAGATACTACTGTACCAGATACTCAAGAACGACCAAAACCATTAGCAGCAGTGGAATAGTAATGTTTCACGGCAGCACATAATTATTGGGTGCATCTCAATATTTGCAAAAATACTTTTTTCCTATATATTCCCTATTCTCTATTCCCTTTTGCCTGTTGCCAGATGAGCTGTTGCCTGTTGCCTAAAAGCGATAATTTTTTGGCTTTATTCTTGCATTGAGATGCACCCTAATTATTTGGACTAACAAATTTGAGAGTTTTGATTAACCCAAAAAAGGCAAATTCAACAAAAAAGTAGAACTTGAGCATCTTAAAATAGGGGAGACTCCTCTCCTATTTCCTTTACATTATCAATAGACATCTCCAGAAAAAAGGGAGTCGGGAGTAGGGGGAAAGAATTGATAATTTCTGTGGGATAATTGATTTTATTTTTTATTATTGGAGATGTCTAATTATATTAGCTATAGAGCTATACTATTTCTAAATATAAAATATAAGTTATATAGGAACTACTGAATAATTAGGAGCAAACTTAAAGTGAAGCAGATGCAAAAGTTAAATTCACAACAACTTCAACTTGAAGTATCTCGTCTTAACGAAGAATTACAAATGCGAGACCAATTAATTCAACAATTGTCTCAAGAACTTTTTCGATTAGTTAAGGGAAATACAAGTATAGTACCAACATCAACAGTTCCTGAAAGTTACCAATCTCAAATGCAGAGTTTAAAGGAACAACTCAATGAAGTTGAACAACAAGTAAATTTTTATCAAGAACAAATCTCTGAACGAGATGCAGAAGTATATAATTTACGTCATTCTGTGCAAGAGTTAACAGACCGCTCCCAAATGTTAGAACAAGTAGTACAAGAGCTACCAGAAGTCTATCGTCAAAAATTCTCCGAACGACTTGCAGAAGTACTTGAAAAAGTGGAAATATTGCAAAAGGAAAACCGTCAACTTCATGCAGAGTTACAAAGTGTTAGTTATCGTCTAGCAGTTAGAAATCGTCGTGCTAATGGCCTAGATTTACCTGCTTTTGGTCAGGGACAACCAGGTTCTTCTGTAGAGATGCCGACGTTTGGAAATGCTTAATTTAAGTAAATATTTGCTGAGATAGGTATGATATTCTATCTTAGCATTATTATCAAGTTTTATCTCAAGAGAATAGTATTTTTATAATTAGTGAACTACTGTAAGAACGGCTCAGTTACTATTAAATTTAGCATCTGAGCCGAGAATTTAAAAATCAGCTTAACTTAAGCTGTTATTAATTTTCCATGAGAATCTAAAAAAACATCATCAATACTATCAAAAATTTGAAAAACCCTATCTAACTGAGTAATTTCAAAAACCAATCTAGCTGTGGGGTTAAGGTTACAGATAGCTAAATTACAGCCATGTTCACGAGCCTTTTTTAAACCAATAACTAATGCACTTAAACCAGAACTATCTATAAACTCCACATTGGCCATATCAATAATCCAAAGATTGTAGTTTTTTTCTAGTAGAGATATGAATTGCTGCTTAATCACATTTGCTCCAGCTAAGTCTAAGCGGTGATTCGGAATGAGAATAATATGTTGACTGACATCAATAGCTTTCATAGGTATCACCATTAATTAAAAAGAAAAAAAATTATTTTTTACTTTGCTCTGAAATATAAATTGTTTTAGATTAAAGATAATTCATTACACCCTAATTATCAACAATCCAGAAGTTGTAATGATACTCAGGAAATTCACTTTACTAGAAATAGAGTTCCCTGTATAAAATACAAAATTGACAGTAATTATTGTCAATTATAGTGCAAGTTGTTAACTTTTGTGATATATTTAATAATTCTTGGGTACATCAATTAGTTCTCTATAATCTATAAATATTGCTTGAGTAATAAATAAGTTCCGTTTAGATATAACTACTGGTCTATCAACTTTGAAATGATGGATAGATTTTTGTAAGACATGATTTTTGGGTAATGCTTTTTGAGATTGGCTACCCCTCAAAACCATCTTTACAGACTTTACAAGCCACTATTTGGCAATAAAATATAAAAAAATGATAAATTTGATCAAGTTCGCTTAAAGATTACCGTATAATGTCCCTAGAATTTGTATCATTAGAAACAATTCAATTAATTGCCAATAAATACGGCTATCTAGCCATTTTTTTAGGAATAGCCCTCGAAAATGCAGGAGTTCCCTTACCAGGAGAAACAGTTACACTCGTAGGTGGGTTCCTTGCAGGTAGTGGGGAATTACTTTATAGATATGTACTTAGCTGTGCAATTATAGGTGCAGTATTCGGCGACAGTTGTGGATATTTGCTTGGCAAGTATGGTGGCTGGCCATTAATGTTGAAGTTAGGTCAAATATTTCGGATTAAAGAAGAAAAACTGATAGACGCGAAAAATCAGTTTAGTAAAAATGCAGCTAAAGCAGTATTTTTTGGTCGATTTATTACGTTACTACGGATTTTTGCTGGCCCTTTGGCGGGAATTGCTCAAATGCCTTACTGGAAATTTTTATTATGCAATGCTAGTGGAGCGACTATTTGGGCATTAACAATGGTCAGTTTATCCTTCTTTTTGGGACAAGTTGTACCTCTAGAAAAGTTAGTATCTTGGGTGGCACAATTTGGTGTAGCTGCTTTGGTGTTAGTGGTAGCTTGGATTTTGATTCCTATTTGGTTAGAGTCTTTGAAGAAAGGAAAAGAAAATACAGGTTGATAATTTAAGTTTTAATATTAGCTGCCGAGGGCCACTCAGAAACTCTAAACGGACGCAGAGGAAAGTGTAGGACTACCGTATTAGTTCGCAGCATCCGATTTTAGCAGAAGCTTTGCGCCATAAAAACGCCAACTCACTGAAGAGCTATAATTTTAGTAGGGATCTCCGCGCCTAATAGCTAGAGAGGATGTCACGAAAAATATGCTTGAATATAGTTTAATACCAAATTCAAAAAAGGTCGCTACAGTATTAATCTCAAAACTCCTACTAACAGAATAAAGCACTGTAACAGTATTTTTTGAAAATGGTATAACTCACAAAGTTTACGGTCTAAAAAATATCAAACTCGACAAGTGGAAACCATTGTTAATTAGGAGCAAAAATCCTGTAACAGTTACAGGTTATAATAACAACCAAAACGATTTCTAAGAAAGGCATCTAGGTTAATCTGCTCTTGTTTGAGGAAACCAGTATGTGGAATTTCCCCATGGAGATACATATCTAAGACAGCACAAACAGAAGCAGAAGTTGTAAGCTGGATAGAACTCCAGGTTTCTCCATGCAAATTGAGGGAGTAAATCTTGCGGACATCGCTTATTTGTTGAAGATAGCCATTTTTCCAACCAGTTACAGTACAGAAAATAACTACTACATCTTGCTTAGTAATAGGAATAGAATTTTCCAATATTTCTTGCAGAAGTTCGCGGCGATCGCTTAAACCCAATTCTTGAGTTAAAAATTTCATCAGATATTGATGACCTGGATAACGCACGGTCTTGTAGTTGAGAGTACGCACTTGGCCTTCAAGAGTTTCACAAAGAGTCCCCAAGCCGCCAGAAGTATTAAATGCTTCGTAATTTACCCCATCTACAGAGAAATGTTCTACCTCTTCTAAAGGCATTGCCTCAATTTTACGACCGTTATGAATAGCTTCGCAAGGATTACAGTATTCATTAATCAGACCTTTGGTAGACCAGGTGAGGTTGTACATCATCATATTAGATGGATATTGGGGTAAAGCACCGACACGCATTTTTACCTCGTCAAGCTTCTCAAAACCACTACACAGATGATGAGCAAGGATGCCGATAAACCCTGGAGCAAGTCCACATTGGGGTGCGAAGATCAAATCATCAGGAGTTTTTTCAGCAATGGAGCGAACTGCATTGGTAGTGGCCACATCTTCTGTTAGATCGAAATAACTAACTCCAGCTTTGGCAGCAGCACGAGCAATAATAGGATTGACCTCATAGGAGCAAGCAGAAACAACACAATCTTGGCCTTCTAGTTTTTCTGCAAGAGCAACTTCATCAGTCACATCTATGACAAAAGTATTGACTGGCAAAGATGCGGTTAAGTTTTCTAAAGCTCTAGGGTCTATATCTCCAACAAGTATGCTGTAATCTCCACTGTAATGTAAGAGCTTGGCGATCGCCGATCCAATTTTTCCTGTTCCTAAGATTGTGACTTGATACATACTTATTAATTGTTTGAGGATTTCCTAAAATATTTAATACCAAATATCAAAAACTTTTCTATGTTTTCTTGAGTGGAGGAGTAGGGTAGTAGAAAACATAATAATATACACTTACTGGCGAATAATTTCTCAAAACGAGTTAAACATCTAATGCTTTTTTAGTAACTTACTATTTGATCGGCAACCTGAAATTAATATTTTTAAAACAACGAGACAATATTTATACATTTGAAGTGAATATCTTGACTAAAGCAAAAAATAGCTAATCACAGATCAAGATTTTTATAGATCGTAAATTATGGTTAAAATAGCTATGCAAATTTAGATATACTTCAACATCTAATGTCTTTTTAGTCAATTTTTCCATTCGTTCAAAAATTATTTATTCCCATTCAATAGCTTCCGATTTAATATTAATGATAAATAAGCTTTTCTTTTAACCTAAAGATGATTAACCCCCCGGCGTTGCATATTTGTGGGACGAATTGTATGCTTGGGCAAAAAAGAAGTATGAAGTATTAAGGATGAGATTTACCTGTTCAAAAAAGATTCATCCCGCCCCTCAGCAACGCCACCGCGCTGAACAGTTTAAAGGACTTCAATATCTTCTTGATGAGTATTTTTTAGATCTAAAAAATATTGGCATAGTAATAAAAATGTGAAAGTAATTCCTCCAAAATTTTATTCTTTTATCCTAATTCACTTCATGTTTTATTAACTTCTAATTACTTGAGTTCATACCTTTCTGATAATTAACAAGCCTAAGTTATTTAGATTATCATAATATCTGTTTTATCTCCCATAGCATTCAAGCTAGAGCAAACTCATATTTCATCTGGTTCAAAATGAATTGAGTTTGCAAACGAATTACTTCTCGATATGTATCTTCTGATTTTCTATCCCAAAGATTGTGTCCTGCATCAAGTATATGTAACTTACATTTTTCGTCATTTTCTGCAAATTCCTTCAGTGCATGAGCATACTGGGGAAACAAGTTGAATGGATCGCCCAAGCTAACCAAAGTTAGGATTGGAGATCGGGATGTTCTAGATGGATAGTTAAACTCAGGAGTAAAAGTCTTGTAAGCTTCCCAACTACGAGGATGCAAAGTAACACCGGGAGCATGGAGAAGGTCGGCCAAAACTTCCGCTTTATCCTCCAAATATTGAACAGTAAACTGGAACAACTCTGGGTCTGGGTGTGGCGGATTAACTGCAATTGCCCCAGCTAAGTCATCATAATGTTGTGCATAAAGTATGGCAGCTATACCACCTTGACTACGTCCAGCAATAAAAACTGGGCGATCGGGATAAAGTCGTGACAAAACCAGGTGGACATGACGAAGCATGATCATTAGACCTTGCTCGCTGGCAAACTCAAATGGGGCATCTGAACCCATACCATTGAGAGGAAGGTCAGTAGGAAAAGATGCTACACGGAATGTCTCACCATCGGGTAGTAATTCAGTTAGTAAGCTTTGGTTACTTTTACGCCCACGTCCACGGTTTTTGCTTTTTCGCCCATGAAAAGTACCTGCAACATCACATAGTGTTTCAGCAACAGAAAAGGTCGTTCCAGTACCAGGTAATAGGATCTGAATTGCACGATGAGTATCATCAACTAACTTATTTGGCTCTAAAATACCTGTGAAGGCCATCGGTAGATATAACTTCGTGAATGGCAGACTTTGTTTAGGTTCGTTTGTAGCACCGACTCGATTAACCAATTCTTGGCTTTCTTGAATCACTTTCATCTCCAGCAATTCACGGCGACTTAGATTAGGAGATGTTGCCAACTTTTGATTAATTTGCTTAAGTCTTTTCAATTCTGAATTCATTTTTGACAAATTTTGTACGCTAAAAGATTAATAGGATCATCGTAAATCGGCATTACTTTGGAATCAATAAGAGTCCATTCTGGTTGGTTTAAGACTTTCTCAAGTTTAGGCAAGAAACTCTGACGTGCCGTGAAAACCAACACACCTCCAGACTTGATATTGTCTTGAAGTTGATTCAGTTCTGCTGAACCAGCATGGTTTTCCGCAAATACTCCTGTAGCGACAATACCACTCGCCCTCTCTAAGTTTCTGAATTGCTCATCACCTATAAAGCAACAAACTAAGGATTTATATATGCCTTTTTCTGCTGCTTTGGTCAACATACTAGGTGATATGTCCATACCTATGATTTGTTCAAATCCCAATTCAGCTAAGGCCACACCAACTAGACCTGTTCCCGCCCCAACATCAAGAATTGTGTCCTGTTTATTGGCCACATATTGAGCAAGCATAAGTGATGCTGCTAAAGGCACTGGTTTCCAAAATCTCTCAATATCTGTCTCATAGGTATCTGCCCATTGGTCGTAGTTTTCCACTAACTCATCAATATTTTGACTCGAACAAATCCACTTTAACCACTGGTTTGTTTCTATCTCAGACATTCTTTTGTTATTCAATATTCTATTAATAGTAGATATTCTACTTTAGATTAAATCCTAAAACTTTGTGCTATTCCTAGTCCGTAGAAATGCTCAAATATTTTAGCCTGCCGTTCATTTACTATCTGAAGTTTTGAAATATTTTTGTCCCTCAGATATTAATTACTGGATTTACCAACACCAATATTTCCATTAGTTGAGATTTAGATATGAGGAGATAAGTTTTGATGTTAATTGCTCAGGTTAAGATATACTAAATATCATAAAAATTTTGTGAAAAAGGTAGGTAGATTTTATGGAATTAACAATGTTATTGGCAAAACTGCCAGAAGCTTACTCTATTTTTGACCCGTTAGTTGATGTTTTACCAGTAATTCCTGTTTTCTTCTTGTTGTTAGCTTTTGTGTGGCAAGCAGCAGTTGGTTTCAAATAAAGATTAATCTTAAAGATAGCTATCAGTTACCATTCTAATTATTTATCAGAATTTATTAGGCATAATAATTGGGAAGCTGATAGCTAACTTTTTTAACCAGTATTAATAGGATAAGTTCATTGAAGAAGGCAGAAGGCAGAAGGCAGAAGGGAAAATTGCTTATGGATAGTCAACGACAAGCCACTTCGTGTCTACAAACCCCAAAAAATTTTAAACATTGTGTAGACGGTTGAGCATTAAACCCACTACAGAAAAGATAAACTTATAATAGAGTCTTTGTCAAATAAATATCAAATAAATATTTAGAAACGTGGGGTGCGAAGTGTGTTATTTAACGTACCATCCCACAGCACATGGTGGTTAACCTAACTTATTTAACCAGTATTAATTGCATCAGTTAAATAGACCTATAAAAAAAATTTAGGTTACTCATCTATAAGATAAGATAATTTGTTTTCCAAAGTAATTTGGTGTTGGATAGTAGGAGGATAAAACTACTGTTAGGGAATAATTAATTGCTTCTTGAAAATTAGCTATTACTAATTATTCATTTAATATGCAACACTGATTATTTTTCTTGATTTATGTCTTCTTTCTACTTAGTTATTACTGGAAAATCATTTGATTATCGTCGCTAAAAAAAACTTAGATAAATCTAAGACAGATTAGCATTTTTTTTGGGGAAAACAGGTCTTTTAGATATACGTTTTATCTAAGTCAAAACATGAGGATAAAAACTTAAATCCAACTTTAACATCATGGGAATATAAGCTAAATTGGTGTTGCATAGTAGTAGGATAAAACTACTGTTAGGGAATAATTAATTGCTTCTTGAAAATTAGCTATTACTAATTATCAATTTAATATGCAACACTGATTATTTTTCTTGATTTATAGCGCTCTTATTTGAGTTGTGAGATATTCTAGATTTTTAGAGAATGGGAAATACCGAAGCCATAAAATTATCACATCTGATTCTTGATTGCTATATGTCTTTTTTCTGTCTATAGCAGTCGAAGGAAAGGTTAATACATATCCACAGCTTAAAACTCAGATAACGTAAGATTTTTCCAACTTCAGTCTTTCCTTATTCCTTCTTCCTTCTGCTATACTTCTTGCTTGAAAATTATTTAATTATCGTTAGTAAAAAAACTTAGATAAATCTAAGATCGATTACCAATTGTCTTTTGGAAAGCAGGTCTTTCAGATATACGTTTAATATAAGTCAAAACATGAGGATAAGAACTTAAATTCAACTTTAGCATCATGGGAATATAAGCTAAATCGGTGTTGCATTGTAGGAGGATAAAACGACTTTTAGGGAATAATTAATTGCTTCTTGAAAATTAGCTATTACTAATTATCAATTTAATATGCAACACTGATTATTTTTCTTGATTTATAGCGCTCTTATTTGAGTTGTGAGATTATTGTAGATTTTTAGGGAATAGGGAACAGGGAACAGGGAATGGGAAATACCAAAGCAATAAAATTATCACATCTGATTCCTAATTGTTATATGTCTTTATTTCTACTTATAGCAGTCAAAGGAAAGGTTAGGACATATTGATAGCTATAAACTCAGACAACTTCAAGAATTGAGAATTAAGAATTGAGAATTAAGAATTACCTGTTATTATAAATAAGAGGATTGGTCAAAAGGATTTTTTTTCTTTTTATACCCTTAAAAGGGGAGGCTTTAAACCACAATTTTTCGGTAATATTTTCCAACTTCGGTTCCTTCTTATTCCTTATTCCTTATTCCTTATTTCTTATTCCTTCTTACTTCTGCTATACTTCTTACTTGAAAATTATTTGATTATCGTTAGTAAAAAAACTTAGATAAATCTAAGAAGGATTAGCAATTGTCTTTTGGAAAGCAGGTCTTTCAGATATACGTTTGATATAAGTCAAAACATGAGGATAAGAACTTAAATCCAACTTTAACATCATGGGAATATAGGCTAAAATTGAACCTAAAGCTACATCTGCTACATTGAATTCTTCACCCATTAAATAAGGTTGAATCTCAAAAATTTTATTCAATGGAGTTAATAAACGAGGAGTTTCCTTTTCACGACTTGCCTCTACAAAAATTCCCGTTCCGAGAGTAGAATTAGCAAACAATACCCACTGAAAAATTTCAGCTTTCTGTTCTAAAGAATCAGGCATTTTGCCATATTTTTCTGCAATATATAACAGAATAGCTCCTGACTCCCAAAGTTTAAATTCTCTATCAACAATAGCAGGAACTTTTCCCATCGGATTAATCTCTAAAAAATCTGATTTGAGATGCTCTTCTGACTGCATATCGAGATTAATAAATTCATAATCAGCCTCTATTTCTTCAAGATACCAGAGAACAATTGATGCTCGACTACGAGCGCTACCATAAAGTTTTAGCACGGCTATATACCTAATTTTTCAGAACTGTAACTTCTACAATTTTCCCTAAGTAAATCAACAGAAATATTAAAGAACTTTGTGAGTATATTCATGTTGCTTCACATTGTCTTCTGAACTAACAATATTTTCAGCATTTAGTATCCGTTTACGCTCCAAAGAATAATTCAAATCATCACGACGAGTGCCCAGAGGAACTAAAGATTTAACTTCTGGGTGAATTTTATATGTACGAGTAGTAGCGATCGCTCTTGAGGCAAAATTATCAGAGAATTGAGCTTCCGGAGGAAAATCTTGAGGTAGTAGAGGTGTGTCCCCAGATAAAACTGCACCCAAAGTTGTCCCACAAGCCATTTGATATGAAGTAGGAATTCCTTTAACAATAGCTTCGAGAGCTGCTGAGGGTATTGGTTCAACAACTTTTACTTGAGAAATTTCACCATCTTCCTTGATAAAGCAGGTTGCCAAGCCAATAACCAAATAGTCATCAGTAGATAAATCTGGGGCATTAGGATAAGCAGAAACAGTTGCCATAAGCTATTCTAATTTTTAATTCTTTAGATACATAAGTCTTAATTTTACCAACTCAGGTAACTAACTCCTCAAAAAAATCTGATACTAAAATTGAGCAAACCAAAATTTTGTGTAAAAATAAGCTTATGTAAGTTATTATGGGCTATTTTACTACTAAAAATATATTTAGATACTACAGGGAGACAAATTGGTATAGCTATACACAAATACCCTCTTGACATTCCTCCGTTCCCTGTTCCCTGTTCCCTTAAAACCCAAATTTACTTTCCTAATCAAAAGACGTAGTGCTATATATTTACAAATTTTTGGAATTGCTAATTGCTAAAAGGTTGCTAGATCAAGCTTTTTTCCTACCTAATGACGAGCAACTGTTAAACAATTAATAATTAACAATTACCTCTGCTTGAAAAGAAGAAGATTGACGCGGAGCGTGAAAATTTTTTCTTCTCTTGGTCGGTTGGATATGTCGAGGAGACCTAGCCATCCCACCCTGCGGGAAGCTACGCTAACGACGGCTTTTTTCCCCTTTAACTAGCTATCAGCTTTTCCTTACGGAATGCTCCGCAAATAGCATTTAGCTGGAGCGCTAAAAATTCGAGGGTTTAAGTCCCCCACGCTTATTTGAAAAAATTAGTGGTGCACCTTTTATGGGGGTTTGAATCCCCCATTATACACCTTGAAAAGCTGACTGCTGATAGCTGAGTGCTGACTGCTACTTTAAAGGAGAAGCTTTAAACCTTAATTATTCGGTAATAGAACAGATCCGAGCAACCGATTAAAAGTTATGGTTTAACCTCAGAAAAAACTTCTAAATCCAAAGATGTCAACTTATCATAAGCTGACTCAATTACTCGCTTACCCCTCAAAGCACCAGTATTAGCACCAGGACAAATGTACTGTAGAGTCTGTTGTGAAAATCTGTCAATCAAAAATTTAACACTCTGAAGTTGTCTAGGCCAATGAAAAGTCTTAGCAATATGCAATGGCACAGGTTGCCCTTGACTATTAGGCAATAAATGACGGCCTGTAAATAAGACCCCACCATTTTCCGAGTAGTATAAACAAGACGAACCAGGAGAATGACCAGGCGTCCAGAAAACAGTAATATTCTGACTTAAACTAAATTCTTGCTCAAAGGTTGTTACCTTAAGGTTGGGCAATAAATACGCTTCCTGTTCTTGAATCAGAACCTCACAGTTAAAAGCTTTTTGAATCTCTTGTGCCTTGCCAATAGCACTACGATGAGTAATATACAACCACTTTACTCCTCCATGTTGAGAGAGAAACTTTTGATTATTTTCAATATTGGCAGGACAATCAATGAGAATGTTGGTCTGATTATCTACAATAAAATAAGATGTTCCTCCTAAAGTATCCCGATTTGGCGAAAAAGCAAAAATATTTTCTAGGACAAACTGGGGAGATTTAGAGACAAAAGGCTGTTGTGTCAAAGCAGTATTCTTAGATTAAAAATAAACTGAACTCAAACTATTATGCTCTTTTTATTGATTTTATTAGGGTTGATGACATACTTCATGTTACAACGCAGCGTAAGTAAAATTACCCGCACTCCAATCTGGATATTATGGCTAGTAATGATGACACCAGCTTTAATATGGACAACTTGGATGTTAATTTATGGTGAAAAGCAACTACCACCAGGATTAATTATCATTCCCTTTATCTTCTGTCCTTACTTATACTGGTTATTAGTGCAATGGGGACAACAGCAACCCAATCAATCAGAATCAGATCGATCAACAAAAGATAATAGTAATTCCCAGACTAAACCAAAAATAGTTCCTACTCAAACTCTCAATCAAACTCCACCCAAACTAACAATAGATAAAACAGAAGAAGCTAGTCTGAGAAATTGTTTTCCTTGGACAGTTTACTATCTCAGGAATCTTGAATTTAGACCTCAAGCAGTTATTTGTCGAGGTCAGTTACGCTCAAACCCTGAAAAAGCGTATCAAACAGTAACAGAAAATATAGAAGGAAAATTTGGCGATCGCTTCCTAGTAGTATTTCAAAATAGCTTTCAAGGTAAACCTTTTTTTGCTCTAGTTCCTAACCCCCGTGGCAAAAATGACGAAACTCAGATTCCTCAGGAGTCTCAAAAACCTGTACTCTTGGCTTTAGGATTATTGCTCATAACTTTATTCACCACTACTTTAGTAGGAGCTAGAGAAATAGTTGGTATTTCTGAAGATGCCATACAATCTAACCCTAATTTATTAATCCAGGGTTTACCTTATGGAGTTGCTCTAATCCTGATTCTAGGATTACATGAGTTTGGCCACTACATAACAGCTCATTTATACAAAATTCGTACTACTCTACCATATTTCATTCCAGTACCGTTTTTCTTAGGGACTTTTGGAGCATTTATTCGGATGCAGAGTCCTGTACCTAATCGTAAATCTTTATTTGACGTTAGTATAGCAGGTCCAATTGCCGGGTTAGTAGTTACAATCCCACTATTAATTTGGGGTTTGTCCCACTCTAATATAGTTCCTTTATCTGAGGAATCAGGAATATTATCGATAGACTCTTTAAATCCCACTTTTTCTTTTTTATTAGCTGTATTAAGTAAATTAGCATTAGGTACAGAATTAACTTATAACAAAGGCATAGATTTACATCCTATAGCAGTAGCAGGTTATGTAGGTTTAGTAGTAACTGCATATAATTTAATGCCTATTGGACAACTTGATGGCGGTCATATAGTACACGCAATGTTTGGGCAACGAACTGGTATGGTTATTGGTCAAATTTCTCGGTTTTTGTTATTACTATTAGCTTTTATAAATCAGGAATTTTTATTTCTAGCAATCTTTTTATTTTTAATGCCTCTTGCTGATGAACCTGCTTTGAATGATGTTAGTGAATTAGATGACAAACGCGACTTTTTAGGATTATTAATGCTAGGTTTATTGGTAATGATTTTATTGCCTGCACCAAAAATGGTAATACAGTGGTTAAATTTTTAAGAAGAAGTAAGAAGGAAGAAGGAAGAAGGAAAAAATAATTGTGTGCCACCTAAAATAAAATTGGTATAACACCTAAGACCTAACACCTACTCTCACATAAAATTGGTATAAGAGTTAAATGATTGATTTAGAGAACTAATTCCACTTAATCTGGAAGATAATGTATTTAAGTTGGAACGAGAAAAACATACAGCAGAAATTGATAGATAAAAGAAAAGAAAAACATCGGTGTCATTTCAGTTATCAGTTATCAGTACCTCTGCAATAAGGAGACTTGAAATACGGAATTATCTTTTTTTTGATCCCCTTAAAAGGGGAAGCTTTAGACAACAATTTTTCGGTAAAAAGGTTTCCAGGACTTTTTAATGTCAGAAAATCACCAACAGTTGTTTGACATCTTATTTTAAAATGCTATAAGTTTCTAGACTTATTTCAATTTTCAGCTTTTATTTATTTATGCGTTATTTTGTCTTCAAACCAATGATTAACAAGGTAAATTCTCTCATCTTGGCTATAGTTTTGATTTTATTATCAGTTGCAATACCTAACTTTAATCTACCTGTAGCTAATGCAGAAAATATTCTCTCAGGATTTAGCTTGTCTGCACAAAATGATTTGCAAATTACCGTAGGGCAAAGTCAAAAATCAGCCGATAAATTAGCTTTAGATTTACAGAAAAATCTCAACAGTAAAAGGAATGAAATTGGGAAATTAGCTATATTAATTATTCATCCCCACGGAGAGTTTGACAAAACAGAACCAATTTCGTTAGCAGAGAGAGAAGGTGGGGGGTCAGTATTAGAAATGAAGATACATTGGCATAGAAAACTGCCCTTTATGAGACGCAATCATTTAACTATTATTGACTGGGAAATTTTACACAATCGACATTTTGGAGCTGCTGTTATTTTAGATGATGCTATACTTTCTCCGATTCATCCTCAAGAGTTAAATAATTTATTTAAAGAGTTACTGCCAGATAATCTCTAAAAATCGGATGTAATCAGAATTTTGATATTCTTGCCCACATTCGGCACTTCAATTTGTCACATGAAAATTAGTATAAAATCCGTAGCTTGCTTAAGTATTTATACTATATAAATTATCTTCATTTACCTCGATCGGGAGTCAAATTCTCAGTTAAATATGCCAGCATAAATACTTACTGAATCCTTGACTCCTATTGACCACTATAATTTTCTTCTTATTTCTTATTTCTTACTTCTTATTTCTTACTTTTGACTTTTGACTTATATTTTGATGTTACATTTTGTGGTGCGGAATGTGGGTTCTTGCCATGTCCACTGCACCCTTTCTGGGTCTAGTTGAATTGATTAAATGGTTACTCATATCTATTGATTTATGACTAATTTAAAAAAATGGAAGCTTTTACAATCTAGGTTAGTAATTAATAATAAATGGTGTCAGGTAAGACAGGATGAAGTTGAATTACCGAATGGCAAAATTATAGATGATTTTTTTGTTAATGTTAGACCAGATATTGCTCTTGTTTTTCCTGTAACTGTTCGACAAGAAATTGTATTTGTCCGTCAATATAGACATGGAGTCAAAGAAGTTTTATTAGAGCTACCTGCAGGTGCTTTTAATCCTCAAGCAGAAATTCCTGAAGTAGCTGCTAGTAGAGAACTTACTGAAGAAACTGGATATGTTGCTGAGAAATTAATTAAATTAACAACTTTATATGATAATCCGGTTAAAGATACAAATTATATTCACTTATTTATAGCAGAAAATGTTATCCAATCTCAGCAACAAAAACTTGATATTACAGAAGAAATTGAAGTAGTGCTAATACCTGTCGATGAAGTTATTAAAAGAGTATTGATAGGAGAAATAAGTGTTTCTGGAACTGTAGCAGCAATATTTTTAGGATTGGAATATTTGCACAAGTCGAATTTTATTTGAGGTGGCACATAATTAGGTGTTAGGTCTGATAAAAATTTTATTTGAGGTGGCACACAATTATTTTTTGCTTCTTCCTTCTTCCTTCTCCCTTCTTGAAGAAATTTATTAACTTGTCTATCTCAATCTACAGTCAACCCCAATCGAGATATTATTCTATGGAATTTAGAAATGAATTTGGTATTAAATTATTAATATTAGGTATCTATGGACTTATAATCAGAACAATCCTTACATGGACCGAAAGGGTTAACAGCACAACGGATGAGGGGAGACCTAGCATTGAACTTACAACTTAGGTCTCCTATAATATATCCTAATCCTTCAATATATTGTTGTTCTGGTTGACTAGATATAGTTGGTATTCCTGTATAGTTTACTGCCAATCTAATAGACATAAGTCTTTCTCTAGTTCGTGCTTTAAACTTGTGCAGTATCCACAAAGAAACTATCCAAGGAGTCATACCTATCAAAAAAATTAGTAAAATTTTAAACACATTTATTCTAATTTATTGCAACTTCAGAATTACTCTACTGCTGCAAATAATATCAATGAAAATTATTTATTTTTTGCAGCAATAAATTTAGATTATCGGTTAATCAAAATCTTGATATTTGTTAGATTTGAAGATGGAAAATTTTTTTCCACAAATAATGTATCGGGTATCTCACTGTCTGCTTTAACCACAGGAGATAGAGAAGTAAAGGGCAATTTAATATCAGATAAATCTATCCCAGCAAATATATGTAAAGATAAAGTAACAGCAACTGCTAACCAAAATTTTTCCCACATCTCACACCTAAATTTAATTTTACTTAAAATATAGAACAATTAGTCTTAAGGCTACCGTGGATTAAAATCCGACGAGTCACCTTTCATCCATCGCTTAAAAGAAGATGGCTTTCATGCTCCCATGTTATTTAGGTAAATATTACAAAACAAACTTACTAATTGTCTGTGACTTGAAAGTAGGTAAAATCGTGAGTTTAATCACTGTTTAATTAATTAATAAATCAAGATCAATTAGTTCAAATAATTCAGATGTAAGCTGGGAAGACTCTGGCGACATATCCCTATTTAGTCCACTCCGAGCGGTTGAAGTTAAAAATGTAGAAGTTATAGCAGTCTAAGCACAAGGTTAGAAGATATCAAAAGCTTAAAACTCAGATAACGCCAGATTTTTCCTTGTTTCCTAGATGAATAAAGTCTTCTCTACTTCTTCCTTATGTTAGGAGTTACGTATAACCACCAAATATAGTAGGGGTTAACCGCTGTCAACCCCTACAAATGGCGTATAATGTAATATTTTGCGTAAATCCTGTCTGTCCTATAGCACTACGTCTTTTGGCGCTTGACAATAAATTTTAGTTGTAAGGGAACAACGGTGCGACTCCCCGAGGTGCGACATACCCAAGGGAATGCTGACCAAGATAGGAATAGGAAATAGATGAATGTCCTAACATATTTGCGTAGCGCTATAGATAACCAAATTCCTTCTTCCTTCTTCCTTCTTCCTTCTTTCTTCTTCCTTCTGCTATAGCAGGAGTTATTGAACGATAAAATTAGCCCATATACCAAACATATAGTGGGAGTACATCAACTTATGCTGACAAAAATACTGGCCTTAACTGTTGGTCTTGGTAGTTTAGCCTTATATCTGGTGGCCTTTTTCTTTCCAGAAGTCCATCGAAAAAATGATTTTATCTGGAGTGGTTTAGGTCTTTTCTATGGCTTAGTATTATGGTTCTGTGCAGGTAGAATTACAGGTGCAGTGTTATTGGGTCAAATGGCAAGTGTAGCTTTATTGGGTTATTTTGGTTGGCAAACCCTGACATTGCGTCGCCAAGTTACTCCAGTAGTAGAGCAAACAAAAATATCTACTCAGAAAGGTACTAAAGATAAAACTCAAGAACAATCAACTACTGTTCCTCAAGCACCATCTACAGAAGAAGTAGACACTATCTCAAAATCAGATATTACGGAAATAGCTACCTCTATTCAAGAGGAAGAAAATGAAGTTAAACCTGCGGAAACTGAATCTGAATTAGTATCATCTGAAACGAATTTAGATTCAAGCAATATAACAAAAGATTCTGAGGTAGATGCAGTTACAAATATGGCAGAACAAAATGTCATAACAGATACGACGAAAGATGTTTCAGAAACACCCCAGAATTCACAGAAAAGTTCATCTAAAAAAGGTGGTGGTTTTTCTCAGTTATTGACACCTGTTAGTGGTCTATTGAGTAATATTAAAAATGCAATTCAAGGTAAAGATAGTAAAAATACAGATACAAATTCTGACTTAGTATCCAAAGAAAATCAAGTTGAGACAGAAGAATTAGTCTCTAGTGAAGAAGTTACTTCTGAGGTTAATAGTTTAGTTAGTGATGGAAAAGAAAATTCATCTGATCCAGAACTTTTAGTAGATAAAGAAGCACCTGTTGTATCTGATGTACAAAAAGAGACTACTTTGGAAGAAGTTGAGGAAGAATCAACTATATCTTCAGATATAAATTATACATCTACGGATTCCGAAAAAGCTATTTTAGAGACTAATACACAAAGTATTGAAACTCAAGATAGTTCGGTGTCATCAGACGAAATAACTACTCAAGATAGTGAAAAATTGGAAGTAAAAGGTACTTCCATTTCTTCTGAGGAAAAATCTGAAAATAAGAATTTAGAATCAGATTTATCAAAGGATAGTACAGACAAGTCAGTAGATCCGTAAAGTTACAATTTTGCAGACTAAGAACTCAGTAATAACAAATACAAAATATTGAGGGAATTGGCAGGGAAAATAGCAGACCAATTCCCTGTTTTTTGATTGTATAGCAGAAGGAATAAGGAAAAATCTGGCATTGTCTGAGTTTTAAGCTTTTGATACAGCAGATTCCACTAAGTGTGAGATACACCCATCGCGGGCAAGATGTCCGCACTACAAACATTTAATTTGTAGGACTTGCGCAGAGACTCTACATATAGCAAGGGCGCCATTCGGAGCTTGGCGTTAGCCAATACCATTCGCCCCTACAAATGGTACTTTAAAAGTTAATTTGCGTAAGTCCTGATAATGACGAATCTTAGACTAGAAAATGTTTTTCCAACTGTTCCCTGTTCCCTGTTCCCTGTTCCCTGCTATATAATTTTCTTTCTTAGATTTATAGAGGTTTTTGAGTGAGCAAAAATTCAGTAGCTAGACCTTTTTTAAAATGGGCAGGAGGTAGTGCGATTCGTTAGGTCGAAACTGCTTTTAGGAGCGGGGGATGACCTGGGTTGATTTTTTTAGATCAACTACAACTGTAGAGAGTTTCTAGGTTTAAGTCCTAGCATCGAGATGTTCGATTGAATCCATTATCCCCATTAAGGAGAGTGGCGCTCGAATTAGTGAAGCGGGATAAAAAGCAGGTAATAACTAAACTATCTAGGTTAAATCCCTGCGAGGGAGGTCGAAAGGGTTAACATTTGTGAACTGATGATTGGAAGCGTCGTTAGTCCAAGATGGAGATACGATAGGTCAAGTCTCTATCCAAATATAGCAATAGACAGATGGGGTGCGGACATAGACTGTTAACGAAGTCAGAACTCAGAACTCAGAACTCAGAAGTCAAAAGTTATTTTTGTAACGGGGATTTGAGCAACTCTCCAAAAATATTGCGCCAATCAAGGCGGGGTTGCGCGACCCTTATGATTTTGATAATGATCTTTAGACAGGGAAATTTTTTTCCTACTGTTCCCTGTTCCCTGTTCCCTGTTCCCTGTTCCCTGTTCCCTGTTCCCTGCTATAGGAATGAGAATCAGAGAATTTCCTCTTTCTGATTAACATCCTTCTCTTACCGATAAGAGCATTCCTCGGCGTATAGTCAGAACCCAACCCGACCAGACAAAACCTCTACGGAACGAAGTAACCCGAATAAAGTTCTCATTGAGTAGGCAGCCAAGCTATAAACTTTATTGGGGAAGGATGATGTCAAAAGCTAATGTCTGGAGTAATTTCCAGGATATGCAGACGGACATCCCTAAGTCTAGAGAGTAGAAACTAAGTAAGAGGCAAAATGACCAATACGAGTGAAACAACTACGGTGGAAATGAAATGGAGTGATATTAACTGGAAATCGGTTAATAGAGCAGTATTTCGCCTTCAGAAAAGAATCTACAAAGCGTCGCTAAATGGTGATACCAAAACTGTCAGGAAACTACAGAAATTACTGGTAAAGTCTAAATCAGCTAAACTACTCGCAGTCAGGAAAGTAACACAGTCCAATATTACCCGACAAAATACTCCAGGAATTGATGGAATAGCTCAAATAGCCCAAAAAATTCAACTGGATGGCAAAGCTCAACCTGTCCGCAGGATTGAAATTCCTCAGCGAAACAAACAGGAGAAAATACCATTCGGAATACCCACCATGGAAGATTGGTCTAAACAGGTATTAGCTAAAATAGCTCTAGAACCAGAATGGGAAGCAAGGTTTGAAGCTAACTCTTATGGTTTCAGACCGGGAAAAAGTGCTAAAGATGCGATCACAGCTATCTATAGTGACATCAAAAAAACAAGTTACTATGTTCTAGGTGCTGAAATAGAGCAGTGCTTCGACCAAATAAACCATGGAAGATTATTGGATAAACTCAATACTTATCCAGCTATGCGTCGTCAAATTAAGGCATGGCTTAAAGCAGGGGTTATTGAAAAGGATGTCTTCTACAAAGCCGAAAATGGTACTGCAAAAGGTGGTGTAATTTCTCCGTTATTAGCTAACATAGCTTTACATGGAATGCAGGAAGCATTACAAGAGGTATTTTCTGAGAAAAATACCACCTATGGGATACAACCTGATATCAATTTCAATCCACCTCTATTCCATAGATATGCGGGTAATTTTGTTATCTTGCACGAAAGCAAAAAGGTGATAGAGGAATGCCTGGAAATTATCAATGACTACTTGGAAAATATTGGTCTAAAACTCAAAGACTCAACAACAAGAATTGCTCACACTCTAGGAGATGGAAAAGTTCAGACAGGATTTGACTATCTAGGGTTTAATGTTAGGCAATATCCAGTCAAAGATATAAACAGTGCAACGGATGGAAATGGTAACAAACTAGGGTTTAAAACTCTCATAAAACCTACAAAGGAAGCTATCAA
Organism: Okeania sp. SIO1H4; assembly: GCF_010672695.1. Taxonomy (NCBI): domain Bacteria; kingdom Bacillati; phylum Cyanobacteriota; class Cyanophyceae; order Oscillatoriales; family Microcoleaceae; genus Okeania; species Okeania sp. SIO1H4. The sequence continues at coordinate 31,698 of NZ_JAAHGB010000036.1, read as the reverse complement.
ACGCCATACCAGAGTCCTAAAACATACAATTCGACTGTATCGCAATGCAGCGCAAGAGAAATTAATAGAAGTGCTAACACCTAAAATAAGGGAGTGGAGCAATTATTATGACTCTGTGGTAAGTTCAAGAGTCTTCGCAAAGATGGATAATATCTTATTCCATCAACTTCTCAGATGGGGATACTATCGTGCCTCCATGCAGGGTAAAAAGCATACTGTAAACAAATATTGGGGAGTTGATAAGGGACAAGGATGGAAGTTTATCACACCAGACGGGAAAGTATTGCGAAACCATAAGGAGAGTTGCTCACACTGATTATGGCACGGATATACGGATAGGTCAGGGAGTGGGGGAGTTGCTCACACTGATTATGGCACGGATATACGGATAGGTCAGGGAGTGGGTAGGGACGTTGCATGCAACGTCCCTACAGGGAGTGGGAGAGTAATTATAGAATTATAAACATAGGTATTATATAACCGGATTCTACATAATTACCAGTGAAGACAACCTGGAAATAAACCATATAATTCCCTATAATTCCCTAGTATTTTACCAGTGAAGACAACCTGGAAATAGACCATATAACTCTCTAATATTTAGAGGGTAAAAACAATATGGCTAACAAAAAATTCCTGCACAATTACTGCCATCATCAGAAAATTTTTCAAGATGGTAGTCGCGATCGCAAGTCAAACTAGCTAGGAGGAGCCGAATGAAGGGGAACTTTCATGTTCGGTTCTGAAGGAGAGTTTGGGATAGCGATATCCTACTCGACTCTAACAAAGACAATTGTTGCCTGAATTAATCAAATATTTTGATGAAAAATCCCTAAAAAAGCATACCTATTATGAACCTTTTATTGGAGGTGGAGCGCTTTTATTTGAGTTACAACCAACTAGGGCAGTTATTAATGATAAAAATCCGGAATTAATTAACTGTTACCAGGTGGTGAAAGATTCTTTGGATGATTTAATTGTGGAGTTAAAAAAACATCAAGAAAAAAATAGTCCAGATTATTATTATGAAGTAAGAAATTTAGACCGTATGTCTAAATATAAAAGTTTGTCAGCAGTAGAAAGGGCTGCCAGAATTATCTATTTGAATAAAACTTGTTACAACGGTTTATTTAGAGTGAATTCTCAAGGTCAATTCAATGTTCCTTTTGGCAAATACAAAAAACCTAAAATATTAGATGAAGATGTTTTAAAAGCTGTTAGTAAATATTTAAACAAACCTCAAGTAAAACTATTAAATATGGATTTTGCAGAGGCTGTTAAGAAGGCAAAAAAAGGTGATTTTATCTATTTCGATCCACCTTATGACCCAGTTTCTGATACAGCATCTTTTACTGGATATGATGCTAATGGTTTTAACCGGAATGAACAGGAAAGATTGAAGGAAGTTGTTGATAATTTAACAGAGAGAGGTTGTCGAGTTATGTTGAGTAATTCTCAGACTGGTTTTATTATGGATTTATATCAAGATTATCATGATAAAATTCACATAGTTAAGGCAGCACGAAATATCAATTCTAAAGGTTTGAAAAGAGGTAAAGTTAATGAAATTATAGTTTTAAATTTTTCAGTTTAGAGTCGAGGGTGTACCCCTCCGGGGGAGCTTTTTCTAGTTGGGCTTTAGCCCTAATAATAGCCTAATTATAACTGTTCTACTAATAGCGTAGCTCCCCTGGAAAGGGCACATAATATTAATTAGGTTAGATATAAATTAATACTAAATCTAGCTTGGCATATTTGCGGAATAAATTGTAGGGTTACAAAAAGAGGAAGTAAATCATAGGGAAGCTATGTTTCTTATTTATTACCAAAATAAATTTTTTTATCAAAATAATTGGGTCTAAAACTCCGCCTTTTAAGGCAAAATGTTTTTGGAGACTTGCTTAAATCTCCGTTACAAAAACAACTTCTGACTTCTGACTTCTGACTTCTGACTTCGTTATAATTCAGCTTCTGGTAACCACAATAAATCTGTTACTCCGAAATCTTTGCCACATTGACTAATTAAAGTAGTAAGTTGACCGCGATGATGAGTTTGATGATTGAAAAAATGTAAGAGTAAGAACCAAACTGGAAATGTACATTCTCGTTTCTGAGACCTACTTGTAAAAGTCAAAGTTTCAGACAATTTTTCATCTGTTAACGAATCAATATAACTCTGAATTTCTTTGTCTGTTTTTTGACGTTCTTCCCATAATAAATCGAATTCATAAATTAATTCTTGTCTTAAAGATTCAATTTCAAAATTATAATTTTCACAACGACTTAACCACAATTTATCTGCTAACAAAATATGGTTGAGTGTGCCGTGAATTGAATTAAAAAATGCTCTCTTATCTTCCCGGCGTATTTCATCGGGTATGGATGCACAAACTTGGTAAATTTTTTCGTTCATCCATTGATTATATTGAGATAATCTTTGAAAATAATCGGTTGTTTTCATTAGACATTTCTAGAAAAGAGGGAGTAATTAATTGATAATGGATAATGGATAATTGATAATTGATAATTACCTCTGGTTAAAACAGTTACGGAATTGAATATAAGGAAATATCCTAGCACTTTTTTTCCCTTAAAAGGGGAGGCTTTAAACCAGGATTATTTAATTATTAATTATTAATTATTAATTATTCGGTAAGAACGTAGTAGGGAGGTTGTATGCAACGTCCGTACAAAGTAGGGGGAAATAATTGATGAATAACAGTGGGATAATTGATTTTATTTTTTATTCAGGACTTATGCAAATTGACTTTTAAACCACCATCTGTAGGGGCAAATGGTATTGGCTATCGCTAAAGGGGAAAGTTTTTTTATCACTAATTATCCAGACATAATATTACTGCGTAATCTAAAATCCGGTTATATAGTCAGGACTTACGGAAAGGCACTATTTATAGAGTAAAGTAACTGTTGGACAATAGTTTTGAGCGCTATATATAGCGTATCTGCGTAAGTCCTAATAGTATACGTGGATAATTCTATAATTACTTCAATATCCAATCTGGGTGCATCTCAATGTATGAATAAAACCAAAAATTTATCCCTTTTAGGCAACAGGGAATAGGGAATAGGGAATATATAGGAAAAAAGTATTTTTGCTTGCGATGAGATGCACCCTCTAATCTCCCCTACTCCCTGACCTAATCCGTATATCCGTGCCATAATCCGTGTGAGCCACTCCCTGACTCCCTGACTCCTAATTAAATAATTGGTTGATGAATTTCTCCTAACATTACTTTGGCTTTAGCTCCGGTAACTTCTGGCAAATTACTGGGAATTTCTAAAGAACGCCAATAAGCTAAAACTGCAAAGGCGATCGCTTCTTTAAAGTCTACATCTACACCTACTTCAGCAGTGGTAATTACTGGAATTGGTACTAATAAATTCTGTATCCGTTCTTTTAAATATAAATTATGACTACCACCACCACATAATAATATTTGGTCTGGTAAATTTGGCAAAAAATTTCGATAGCTATGATTAATAGAAGCTGCTGTTAATTCTGTGAGAGTTGCTAGTATATCAGCAGCACTTAAATTATAATTTTCTCCATCAGCAAGACAGTTAAATAAATAGTCTTTGCCAAATAATTCTCTACCTGTAGATTTTGGTGGTTTTTGTTGGAAAAAGTCTTGTTTTAACCATTTTTCTACTAAGTCTTGACATGGTATTCCACTGGCTGCCCATTCTCCATTTTTATCGTAGGTTTTCCTACCTTGAGAAAGGTGTTGTACTGCTAAATCTAATAGTGTATTACTCGGACCTGTATCCCAACCTAAAATACTATTTTTGAGGTATGGTGATTTTTGACTTTTAATATAAGCGACATTTCCTATTCCACCTAAATTTTGAATGCAGCGATTATATTCAGGGTGGCTCAGTAAATGAATATCTACACAAGGAACTAAGGGTGCACCTTGACCTCCTGCAGCAATATCAGCAGCTCGAAAATTACTAATAGTGGGAATACCTGTGATGTTAGCAATTACTTCACCACGTCCTAACTGAAGGCTATAACCTAATTGTTGAGATGGTGGACGGTGATAAACAGTTTGACCGTGAGAGCCAATAATTTCTGCTTTTTGATCGCTTTTTTGATTAATTGTAAATGCTGCTTGGGCAAATTCTTGGGCAATAGCATCATCAAGTTCTGCCAATTCAGCTATTGACAGAGAAGAACCGCTACAAACACTAAGAATTTGCGAGCGTAATTTTTCTGAGTAGGGATAAGTAGTTGCTGCTAGGAGTTCAACTTTTAAATTTGTTTGACCACCAGCAACATCAACTAAAGCAGCATCTATACCATCGACGGAAGTGCCACTAATCAAACCAATAATTTTGGTCATTTCAGTTATCAGTTATTAGTTATAAGTACCTCTTGCAATAAGGAGACTTGAAATCTGGAATATTTTCTTGACCACTATAATTTTTTTCTTAATTTTTACTTTTGACTTTTGACTTTTGATTTAGATTTTTATGCTATATTTTGTGGGTTAAAAGGGAACGCTATTAACCAGAATGTTTAAGTCATTTTTCATTACCAACAATGACAATTACTGCTGTGATATTATCCCGACCTCCTGCATCTTTAGCTGCATCTACAAGTTCTTTAGCAATAGTTTCACAATCATCACTAGAACTTAACATGGGGGTAATTACTGTGTCAGATAAATCTTCTGTTAATCCATCACTACAGAGTAATAGGCGATCGCCTGTTTGAATATCAATAGATAAGGTGTCTACTTTACCCATATCTTTCCTACCTAAACATTGAGATAGTAAATGACGCCAAGGATGTACTCTAGCTTGTTCGGGAGTTAAAGCATTCTGTCTCACTGCTTGAGCTACCCAAGTTTGGTCTTCTGTAATTTGTTCTAAGTTTTGGTCTCGAAGTCGATAGAAGCGAGAGTCACCTACATTTGCACACCAATGTTCTTGTTCTCGGAAGATAACAACTACTGCGGTGGTGCCCATATCTGAACGTTCTGGGTTTTCTAGTTGGTCGTATAAAATGGCTTCATTGGCTTTGAGAAAAGCATCTTCTAACAATTTTGATGATTCTATAACATCCTGCCAATGGCTAACAAGATAATTTTTAATTACTTCCGCAGCAATTCTACTAGCTTCTTGGCCACCTGCATGTCCTCCCATACCATCAGCAACAATAAAAAATCGTCCTTCAGGGTCTATGTAATAAGAATCTTGATTAACTGAGCGAATACAACCTTTATCAGTAGTGCCTGCGAAATTCAATTTCATAGAGTTTAGTTGAAGGCTTTTTGTCCCATTTTGATGTTTATTATCCACCTAATATATTTAATATCCCAATTTTTATATACTTTACTTTTATTTTAGCACTACAATGTTGCTAATTAATACAGTATATATCTTGCCATAAAATTATTTTATTGATAAGTTTTATCTAATCGTGTTAATGCAAACATCTTATGCAAAATAATAGTTGTATGAATCCCTAATAAATGGCAAGTCAAATAAACCATTTATTAAGGATATAATTTAGCAAAATTTGTGATTGAGTATTAATAAATTTGTTGGAAAATCAACTCACAGCTATTATTCCTAAATTGGCTCTAAATAATACCATTTCTCAAAAATTTTTCTACATTTTCTTGAGTAAGGGAGTAGGTAGGGATGTTGCATGCAACGTCCGTACAGGGAGAAATAAACATAAGAATAATTAACATTAACGGAGTTGTTAATTAGCAAAAAGGGACTTTGTCTGTATTAATTATTTAGGGCTTGCTGATTAAATCTAAAAGCATTGAAATATAAAGAATTTAGCCTTTTTGGGGTCGAAAAAAGTACCTGGTATCACGTCTAAAACGCTCATGCATGGGGCGTATTTTAGGTTCAAAGTTGGGCAGAAAAATCATTCTGACAATTCTTACTCCTACTTCCTCGCTCCCGACCCATTTCTCCTGTCTCCAGTATAGATGTCTTCCCCTCCTGGGAGGAGTTAGGGGTGGGTTGTCTCCTACCCCAGCAAAAAGACTTTATTCAGCAAACCCTATTTAATAAATGAAGCGTCACCTTAGTATAGCATTAATGCATGAGAATTGGTATAATAAAAGTTTTTTTGACTTGAAGAAGGAGTCTGAATCAATTAGTGGTATTCAGACCCGCAACTAATTGAGTACCAGCAAATCATCAAACTTAGTGGGGATATTAAACCCATTTATTTATCAAAATAATTGGGTCGCGCAACCCCGCTTTGATTGGCGAAATCTTTTTGGAGACTTGCTCAGATCCCCGTTATAAAAACAACTTCTGACTTCTGAGGACTGACTCCTGAATTCTTTCTCGATCAATCATGGAATTAACTGTTGAATTCGTGCCAAAGGAATTTCCACCCATTCAGGACGATAATTCAGTTCATAATCAAGTTCATAAACAACTTTTTCTAAGAGATAAACATCTAAAAGTACCTGTATTTCCTCTTCAGTTTTTGGCAAGAATGAACTTGACATTGTATTGTTGAGGTAAGCTTTTAAAAAAGATATGCTCACCCAGCTATACCAAAATGTAGACCATTGTTCCATGGCAAGCAAATTTTCAGGACGAATCATTCCATTTTTAATTTCTTCCTGGAGAGCAACGTTAGCTGCATAATAAAATGACTCTAACATTATTGCTATATCTCGAAGTAAGGAACGCTTCATGCGACGTTCATTTAAAGGTCGAACACCTTCCCCTTCAAAATTAACAACTACAAAATCTTTACCTGTAAATAAAACGTTTTCTAAATGATAATCTCCATGGCAACGAGTACGCATCGCAGTAATTTTTCGTTCTACGACAGAACCTAAATGTGTCATAATTTGGTCCTGACGATTAATTACATTTTTCGCTAATTGTTGTTTATCTTGTGAAAATCCTGATAGGTGTTTTTTCAGCTTTAATAAAATTCTTCCTGTCTGGTTTCTCATATACTGATAAACCGACCTTTGATAAAAAGGTGTAAACTGTTCGGGAGCAAAATTTGGATTCTCTAAATCAGAAGCTAAGGCATGATGAATATTTCCTGTAACTTTGCCTAAATTTTCAGCGAAACTTATATAAGAACCAATCAGGTCGGAGACTTCTTCAGTGATTTCAATATTTAAAGCATTATTAACAGTAATCTGAGGAATTTCTAACTCATTTACAGAGGTTTGTTCCACCATTATTCTATCAAAATAATCCCTCAAAATATCAGAAGTATAAGACCAACAATCCATTGCTTCAGGAATAAATTGTTCTAATATACCAATGGTTATTAAATTAGTTCCCTGTTGGTGATATTCCAGATATCCTGCTATTTGAGAAATATTTCCTGAAATTTCTGAGTTTTGAGACCTAGATTTATTTGTCAAGAAGTTGCCAACTTCTAAATCTGGATTAATACCAATTTCTAGTTTTCGTAATAACTTAAGCATTAATCCTGTACCGAAATTAATCAGAGTTTTATCATGTTTTTCTGAGGAAATCTGAGGATTAATATTCCCTGTATTTGTCTGCATCATCTCTGCTAATACATCGTTAGATTTTCCTCGAATAACACCTTTATTTCCGTGATATTTTTGGTTTTGGGCGATGGCATCAAAAGGCATATTTAAAAAATCTCTATCTCCCAACACATCAAACAAAATTCCAGGCTTTTCTTGCTGCTGCATTTGCAACTCTGCAACAATCTGTTCCCGAGGAATTTGAGGAGTTATTTCTGTGGGAATTAAATAGCTCAAACCAATCAAATATGTTTCTGGCGACCCCTCTGTATAATTAAAATCTAAAAATATTAAAGCAGTTTCTTTTTGTTGATAATCAATAGGAATTACCTCTGTAATTTCTGTAGATTGAATAACCTTATTTTTACCTCCAAACCAAGGGAAGCTGCTCAAATAATTAGGTAAAGTTGACTCTAATCTACTCTTGATTTCTGCCTGAGAAAATATATCTTTCCAATTACCTGCTACGGTCAAAACAGGAAGTTTACTTAGAGGTTTTGGAGTCTCAATATAAGTTTGTTGTGGTTGTAAAGTAAACCAGTAAAAAGCATAAGGACTTAAACTAAAAAAGTATGGATGCTCTTCAATAGCTGGAAACTTAGTTCTACCAAAAATTTCCACAGGAACCATACCATTAAAAGCTGATAAATCTAACTCTACTACTTGCACGAAACGAGAGAGATTAGCTACTACTAAAATATGCTGACCAGCATAAGTACGAGTAAAAGCCAAAACCTTCCTATTTTCCGGATGCAACAACTCAAAGGAACCCCGTCCAAAAGCTTGAAAACGTTCCCTGGTAGAAATCAAACGCTTCATCCACCACCACAAAGAATTAGAATTAGCCTGTTGAGCCTCTACATTAATTGTTTCGTAATGGTATTCAGGGTCAACAATAACAGGAGCATATAACTTTTGTGGATTTGTACGACTAAAACCAGCATTGCGATCAGCAGTCCATTGCATCGGAGTCCGCACACCATTACGATCGCCCAAATAAATATTATCTCCCATACCTATTTCATCCCCGTAATACAAAACGGGAGTCCCAGGTAAAGACAACAATAAACTATTAAGCAATTCTATTTGCCGACGGTCATTTCCCAATAGAGGGGATAAACGGCGACGAATACCCAAATTTATTCTGGCCTGTGGGTCTTGAGCATAAGCCTTATACATATAATCTCGGTCTTCATCGCTGACCATTTCCAGAGTCAACTCATCATGGTTACGCAAAAACAAAGCCCACTGACAGTTATTAGGAATAGAAGGAGTTTGTTTGAGAATATCAGAGATCGGAAAATTATCCTCCATCCGCAAAGCCATAAATAAACGAGGCATCAAAGGGAAATGGAAGTTCATGTGACATTCATCTCCCGCCCCATAATATTTAGCGGCATCTTCAGGCCATTGATTAGCCTCTGCTAATAACATTCGATTAGGATATTTGGCATCTATGTGCCCCCGTAATTTTTTGAGAAAGGTATGGGTTTCTGGCAGGTTTTCGCAGTTAGTACCTTCTTCAACACAAAGATAGGGAACTGCATCAAGGCGCATTCCATCAACTCCCATGCTCAACCAAAAGTCTGCCAACTCTAAAACAGCATCTTGTACCGCAGGGTTTTCGTAGTTGAGGTCTGGTTGATGATAAAAAAAGCGATGCCAATAGTAAGCTTGAGCTACAGAGTCCCATGCCCAGTTAGAATTTTCAAAGTCTTGGAAAATAATGCGGACTTCTGGGAATTTATCAGCACTATCACTCCAAACATAAAAGTCTCTTTCTACACTACCTTTGGGAGCGCGACGTGCTCTTTGAAACCAAGGGTGTTTGTCAGAAGTATGGTTGACTACAAGTTCGATAATGACCCGAATTCCTCTGTCATGGGCAGCATCTAGAAGTTGTTGAAAGTCTTCTATGTTGCCGTAGATGGGGTTAATACTTCTATAGTCAGCAATGTCATAACCATCGTCTCTGAGGGGAGAGGGAAAAAATGGTAGAGTCCAAATTGCTGTTACTCCCAGGTCTTGCAAATAGTCTAATTTTTCTGTAAGTCCCTGAAGGTCTCCAATACCGTCACCGTTACTATCAGCGAAAGCTCGAACTGGTACTTCATAAATTATGGCGTCTTTGAACCAAAGTGGGTCGTTTTTTAGCATGGGGTAAGGCTTTTTCTTTTGTTGAGGATTCCTGGTAATTATAGCTGAAAGGGAGATGGGGAGATGGGGAGGTGGGGTGATAGGGAGATGGGGTGATAGGGAGATGGGTGTATTTTCTAATTATTGTGTATAGAGCAATAGTCAGATTTGACAATTAATTTTCTGTGAGTGGAGGAAATTTTAGGTAGAGAGATACGCTCAAATTCTGTCAAAGATTTTTCAGATTATTTTCTTTTACTATCCTGACAGAAACAACAATCTGGGTATTACTGATTAAAGTAAAACTGCAAGAATTTTTGAAATAAAATCAAATTTCTATTTGGTATTATTTCACCTTTCTCAGTTTCCTTGCTTTCTAGGTTTGATGTTCTACTGTTGCGTATGTCGCAATAGTGAAATTTAACAATTAATTTTTCGATTCTTGATTTACTAATAATTTGTTTGTGACTAGAGGAAATTCTAGGTAGAGAGACAGTCAAATATTTTCTGGGGTGTGGAAATCAACTGTCAGTTTCCTGACTTTTTAGGTTTGATGCTCTACTGTTGCGTATGTCGCAATAGTGAAATTTAACAATTAATTTTTCGATTCTTGATTTACTAACAATTTTTTTGTGACTAGAAGAAATTCCCGGTAGAGAGATAGTCAAATATTTTCTGTCAGTGGAAATAAAGTCTGAGTTTCCTTACTCTCTAGGTTTGATGTTCTACTATTGCGTATGTCGCAACAGTGAAATTTTACAATTAATTTTTCGATTCTTGATTTACTAGCAATTTTTCTGTGACTAGAAGAAATTCCCGGTAGAGAGATAGTCAAATATTTTCTGTCAGTGGAAATAAAGTCTGAGTTTCCTTACTCTCTAGGTTTGATGTTCTACTATTGCGTATGTCGCAACAGTGAAATTTTACAATTAATTTTTCGATTCTTGATTTACTAGCAATTTTTCTGTGACTAGAGGAAATTCCGAGTAGAGAGATAGTCAAATATTTTCTTAGATATAGAAATCAGCTCTCAGTTGCCTTGCTGTCTATTTTATTTTCTAGTCCGGAAATAAACAAATACATTAGATAGATATTAGTAATAAAGTAAAACGGCAACGGCAAAATAAAAGCTCAGTTGCCATAAATGTTTTTTGGCGGAAAACATTATTTTACTGCAACCTAGCTTGGTTATTAACAGGAAAAAATCAATGAAAAATACGAATCACAACAACAAAGGTTGGATTCTAGCAAAGCTAGTATTGCCTTTGATTACGTCTGTAACTGTGTGTTTACTAACTTCATCAACTACATCAATTGAAATAGAGATATGTGATGTACCAGTGAAGTTTGAGGTAAGGAGGGAAAGCTTATTGAAATAATAGACCAATCTTTTGCTAAAGTAAGTTCGTAATTAGCATTTGAGGGTGTACTTCTCATAAAGGTACACCCATTTATTATGTGATTTTGTTGACTCGTATTTGTTACAGACATATCAAGTTTTTCATGATTTAAAGTCGCAATACTATCATTAATACTCATTAATACGGAAAGTATACTAAAACTTCCGGACTAATAACTAATAAATTTTCTGTGAGTCGAAAAATTCTGGGTAGAGAGACAGAGTTAGATATTTTCTTAGATGTAGAAATCAACTCTGAGTTACCTTGCTCTCTAGGTTTGATGTTCTACTATTGCGTATGTAGCAACAGTGAGATTTTACAATTAATTTTTCGATTCTTGATTTACCAACAATTTTTCTGTGACTAGAAGAAATTCCGGGTAGGGAGAAATAGAGTCAAATATTTTCTGGGATGTAGAAATCAACTCTCAATTTCCTTGCTCTCTAGGTTAGATGTTCTACTATTGCGTATGTCGCAACAGTCAGATTTAATAATTAATTTTTCGATTCTTGATTTACTAATAATTTTTCTGTGACTAGAAGAAATTCCGGGTAGGGAGAAATAGAGTCAAATATTTTCTGGGATGTAGAAATCAACTCTCAATTTCCTTGCTCTCTAGGTTAGATGTTCTACTATTGCGTATGTCGCAACAGTCAGATTTAATAATTAATTTTTCGATTCTTGATTTACTAATAATTTTTCTGTGACTAGAGGAAATTTCCGGTTAGAGAGACAGTCAAATATTTTCTGGGATGTGAAAATCAACTGTCAGTTTCCTGACTTTCTAGGTTTGATGTTCTACTATTGCGTATGTCGCAACAGTCAGATTTAATAATTAATTTTTCGATTCTTGATTTACTAATAATTTTTCTGTGACTAGAGGAAATTTCCGGTTAGAGAGACAGTCAAATATTTTCTGGGATGTGAAAATCAACTGTCAGTTTCCTGACTTTCTAGGTTTGATGTTCTACTGTTGCGTATATCGCAATAGTCAGATTTAATAATTAATTTTTCGATTCTTGATTTGCTAATAATTTGTTTGTGACTAAAGGAAGTTTCCGGTAGAGAGATAGTCAAATATTTTCTGGGATGCAGAAATCAACTCTGAGTTTCCTTGCTCTCTAGGTTTAATGTTCTACTGTTGCGTATGTCGCAATAGTCAGATTTAATAATTAATTTTTCGATTCTTGATTCACTAATAATTTTTCTGTGACTAGAGGAAATTCTGGGTAGAAATATAGTCAAATTCTTACTTTTGACTTTTGACTTTTGACTTCACCAAAGACTTCAGTGAAACAACAGCCATATTGTTACAATATTTAACAACCTTTATAAAAAAAATCTGAAATTTTATGAATCTGGAAAAAATATCATCTAATACCCAAAAAGAATATTTGAATTCACATACTAAGAAATTAGACACATTAGAAATAGAGGCAATGCCAGTGACAAATATAAATATGGTTAAGTCTCAAGATTATTCAAAACCAGTAGAAAATAATGCTCTACGCTATGACCCAGAAGCAATCACAGCCTTCTACAGTAAACGCCCTTTGCCAGTATGGAAAAGACGCATCAGTGTTTTATGGACTTTTTTATCATTTGCTTTTAGCTTGTGGTTGGACAAAATTACAGGTAATGCCACTAAAAATGAACCAAAACGGGCAATTAGGTTAAGAGAAATTTTGACAAATCTAGGTCCTGCTTTTATTAAGGTGGGACAAGCACTATCTACTCGACCAGACTTAGCTTCTCCCACATATTTAGAAGAGTTGACTAAATTACAAGACCAATTACCCCCTTTTCCTAATGAATTAGCCTATCGTTTTATAGAAGAAGAATTAGGTTTCCGTCCAGAAGAAATTTATGCAGAATTAACACCTAATCCCATTGCTGCAGCTTCTCTTGGACAAGTTTATAAAGGCAAACTTAAAACAGGCGAAGCAGTAGCGGTAAAAGTACAACGTCCTGGTTTAGCGGAAAATATTGCTTTAGACATTTATATATTAAGAACACTAGCTATTTGGACACATAAAAGTATTAAGCGACTCCGCAGTGACTTAGTAGCTATTATGGATGAGTTTGGGGCTCGAATATTTGAGGAAATGGACTACACTCAAGAGGGTCGTAATGCGGAAAAGTTTAAACAACTCTACGGTCATCTTCCAGATATTTATGTTCCTAAAATTTATTGGCAATATACGGGTCGTCGTGTATTAACAATGGAGTGGATAACAGGTACTAAGTTAACTAATTTGGAAGCTATAAAAGCTAAAAATATTGATGCTAAATATCTGATAGAAGTAGGCGTGCAATGTTCTTTGAGACAGTTATTAGAACATGGTTTTTTTCATGCTGACCCTCATCCTGGTAATTTATTAGCTAGTCCAGAAGGTAAGTTGGTTTATCTAGATTTTGGCATGATGAGTGAGGTTAAACCTTATCAACGATATGGTTTATTAGAAGCAGTTGTACATTTAGTAAATCGTGATTTTGAAGCTTTAGCTCAGGATTATATTAAGCTGGAATTTTTGACTCCTGAAACTGATGTAACTCCAATTATTCCTGCCTTAGCTGGTGTGTTTAATAATGCTCTTGGTGCTAGTGTGGCAGAACTTAATTTTAAGAGTATTACAGACCAGTTATCAGCTTTAATGTATGAGTATCCATTTACTGTGCCTGCTTATTATGCTTTGATTATTCGTTCTTTGGTAACTTTGGAAGGTATTGCGATTAATGTCGAACCTAATTTTAAGGTGTTGAGTAAAGCTTATCCTTATGTGGCAAAACGTTTACTAACTGACCCTGCTCCTGAGTTAAGAACTTCTCTGAAAGATTTACTTTTTAAAGATGGTGATTTTCGTTGGAATAGATTGGAAAATCTATTAAGAAATGCGAGTAATAGTGATGATTATGATATTAGCAAGGTGTTAGACCAAGCTCTAGATTTCTTATTATCTGAACGTGGTGATTTTATTCGGGTGCGTTTAGTTGAAGAGTTGATTAATAGTCTAGACTTAGCATCCAGAAATACTTTTTCTAATGTGAGAAATAGAGTGGGTGAATTGTTGGGTATGAAGGAAGAAAAACCGACCAGAATTACATCTACAAATTCTCCAGAAGAAAAAAGAGCAGAGCATATTCAACGTATTTGGCAAATTATTCAAGATACTCCTGGTTTTGATGCTATGCAGTTGGCGCAGTTAGTACCAAATTTGTTGGTTAAACCAGAAATGCAAAAGATGGGGCAACAAGTGGCAAGTGGTTTGACTCAACGGGCGATCGCTCGTTTGATTCGTCAAGTATTATTATCTCCAGAGCATTCTAATGGTAATGGTAATGGTCATCAACCAGATACTAAACCTCAACTTTCTTTGCCTGTTCCTAGGTAAGTCGATTAATTATTTAATAGTTAATTATTATTAGTTGTTAGTCGGAAAAATTTCTACTGGCAACTAATTTTTTATAGCGCTACGCGCTAGGGAATAGGGAATAGGGAATAGTAAATTTTTAAAGGGTTTTCGGTGCGGAAAAGCTCCGCTAACAGGATATAAAAAATATTTATTCGTTGGAAATAGATTTCTCTAAATATACAGTTATTAGAAAAAAGCAAGCTAGTCTTTTTTACCATGATTTAGAAAAAGCAGGCGTAAGCATAAAATATCGCAAATTTCCTCCGATAAGGGAGTTTGATAATTTCGGAAAATTAAATTAAACAGAAGTTTTACGCCATCGCTCAAACATTAACGATCTTGTAAATTGCCTAACAAATTTATTACCTTCTGTACTTGATATCGAACATTTAGGAGAATCGCTTTTATCTGGGGTAAATTCTCGCCTAATTGGTGAATTAACTGAAGAAACCTATAGTTATCGTCATTCTATTTTTTCTTCCTCTGCTGGAGTTGAAGAAGTCGCAAATATCATTTTAACGATTATAAAAAGTGCTGATTTGGAAAACAAAACACTAGGAAAAAGTTAGATGAAGTGCGGGATGTTTTTTCTCAAAATCCCAAATACTTCGTTAATACTGAAATACTAGAACATATTACTAGACTAATCATCTCAGTACGAAATCATATTGCTCATCCTTCTTCAGAAAATAGTTATTTAAAGGATATAATAGCTATTCAATCTCGCTTGTCTTCTCATTTAGCATTTGCATTTCTACAATTTACGACTCAAGCACTAAATTTTTTGGTCAAAAATTACCTGAAGTTGCTTTAGCAATGCGTCTAGCTAAAGCTCAAGGTGGAGGTAAAATTATGGGTATAGCTTTAAAAGATTAGAAATATAAAATTAGCAAAAATTAACTACAGCCTCAAGTTTTATAATTAATATAATGTCAAGCATCAAGTGTATTTTAATTCAATTTTTTGACATTTTAATCTAACTATTTCCTATATGACAATCCTAAATAGGTTGTGAAAAATTTAATTATAGTTAATAGCCATTCGACATCTCTAAAAAAAAGATCAAGATATAGACTTTTTGTAAGGGCAGGAAACAGAGAATATATTTTCGCAATCAAGATACGAAAAATGATTTTGTAAGTGACTTTTACAACTTTAGCTTATCTTAAATAAAGAGCAAGTTGATTTTCTGTAGATATCTATTAAAAATCCTTTATATTCTGACTCGCTGACTCCAGCAATTCTTGCTCCTAACCAACACTAAAATATCACAAATGAAATTAGGATGACTATATAACTATGGTAAAACAACTAACCTCTAAAAAACGTGCTGAAGCTCTAGATGCTCTACGAGGATTTGCTATTTTAATGATGGTATTATCAGGTATAATTCCTCGTGATGGAACACTTCCTACTTGGATGTATCATGCTCAAACACCACCACCAAATTATGTATTTAATCCTAATATTCCTGGACTGACTTGGGTAGATATTGTTTTTCCAATTTTCTTATTTGCAATGGGAGCATCTATACCCCTAGCTTTATCTCGATTAATAAATAAAGGATGGCGATACATTTCAATATTTTTCTTCATCCTGAAAAGAGGATTTTTGTTAGGCACTTTTGCTATAGTTTTACAACATTTTCGACCGCACATTATTAATAGTGCAGAGGAAATTCCCGAAAAGTGGAAATTGGCTTTATTGGGATTTTTAATCCTATTTTTAATGTACAGTCGTTTGCCAAAATTTATCCCCAAGTTAATCAATCAATTAATTACTGTAGTTGGTTGGTTTTTATGTGTTTTAGTTCTCAGTCGATTAGTATATCCAGATGGTAGTAACTTTTCATTAGAACGTAGTGATATTATTCTCATCGTTTTAACTAATATGGCTGTTTTTGGTTCGATAATTTGGTTATTTACTCAATCTAATTGGTGGTTACGTTTAGGATTATTGGGAATATTATTAGGGCTAAGATTTTCTGCTGCTGATGATGGATGGGTAAAAGATTTTTGGTTTAACTCTCCTTTGCCTTGGATTTTTAGATTTGATTATTTGAAGTACTTATTTATCGTCATTCCAGGTACTATTAGCGGAGATTTAATTTTAAAATGGATGAGAAATAATGAAAGTAGCGATCGCGATTCGACATTAGAAAAATGGCCAGCTAGTCGTTTTTTTATTATTGCAGTATTAATGCTTACTATTGACTTGGTATTATTGATTGGGTTACAATCTAGGCTAGTTTTAGAAACAACTTTAATCAGCGGAGTTTTATGTGCTTCTGGTTGGTTATTATTCCAGCAACCAAGTAATCAGATAGAAAATTTACTCAATAAACTTTATGGTTGGGGAATTTATTGGCTAGTATTAGGATTAGCTTTTGAACCTTTTCAAGGTGGGATTAAAAAAGATAGTGCTACTCTAAGCTACTTTTTCATTACTACAGGAATGTCTATTTTTTTGTTAATTCTATTCACTGTTGTTAGAGATTATTTTCAGCAAAAAAGTATTCTCAAATTATTTATCTATAATGGTCAAAATCCAATGATAGCTTATGTGGTTTTTGGTAACTTACTCTTACCTATCTTGAAATTAACTGGATGGTATGAAAAAATTGCACAAATGACTCAAACAACAAGGTTAGGATTATTAACGGGATTTATTTATACATTAATAGTGGCATTAATTGTAAGTATTTTTAGCAAATTAAAGCTTTTTTGGAGGACTTAAAAACAGCAAAAAAAAACTAAAATATTATCGGTCATTTTATAGATGTAGTAATTTCCTGTGGAGTCAGGTAACAGAGATGGGATAATGGGTCGGCATAAACAAACCTGGTAGTGTAAAAAAAGAGGAAACAAAAAATATTTCCAATTTTTAAGTTTCAAAGAAATAGTATTGACAAATTATTTGACTTTTTCTAATACCAATTTTATGTAAGGCTGCACTTGAATCAGTTAGTCTCCTGGGTCGGAAGTGCGAAATTCAGGTGTATGATGGAGGACTCAGATCCGCCACAAAGGTGTACCACTAATTTTTTTAAATATACTGAGAGTCTTGAACCTAATATTAAAATAAATATAGATAATTATGAAATTAATTCATTTATCTCTGTCGATCTACGGTCAATTCAAAATTGAATCTTATTCTATACAGCTTTATTTTAATTGGGTATTAAAATATTACTACTTGTACAGTACTACCAATATTTATTAACAAGAGAAGGAGGATTTTATGAGTAGTATAATTCCTGTTATTTTCGTATGGTTTATCACATTATTTGGAGCTTGTGTAGGTATTATCATTGGAGGTACTATTGGGGGAATTGTTGGTGCAATTACTAATTTAATCACTAAATTTAGATGCACGATGAGAATATTCAATGCAGCAACTTTTACTTCACTTTTTAGTACGTTCATTTTTATAGTTGTAGCTCATCAAAAAATTCAACCTCTAAATTGTGCAGATGGTTTAGATGGATTTTATGCCTGTTTCAGTCCACTACTTATCCCTTTTTGGGGAGCAATTATTGGAGGAATATTTGGCTCATTCGTAGGAGTTATAATGGAAATATATACTAAATCTAATAATTAAATTCAAGGGTGTATTGAAATATCTGATATTAATTTTGAATAAATTAGTTTTGAAGAAGGAAGAAAGCTTTAGTTATATCCTAGGAGAGAAGGAAAAAGTGCATGGGGATACTGAAAAATTGCAACTTTACCTATACAAACCCCAACAAGCTTGTAAACAGTGTGACGGTAGTGTATTAAATCCATAAGGGAAAAGATCATTACTTGTATTTCAGATAAAATTGATCTTTGACTCTCTAGTTCAACTTTCAGCCTTTGTGAAATAACTCTACCATTATTTTTCGTATTTCATATCATCTCAAATCAGGTTGAATAACCTCACTTCAATTTAGTAATCATATGAACTATAAAAAAGAACGCTATGAATAATTTCCCTGCTTAAAAGACTGTACTTAGAAATATAGATTTTACTAAAAACAGAGTTTGACTCTAGCTAAATAATATATAGGCTATTCCTACTGACTCCTGACTGTTTGAAACAGCCTAAGTATTTGTAGCAAAAATTTTAGTATTTAATATCAGTAGGGGAAACAAAAAAAATTATACCTGAGTCTTATATGATTTTTTCTTTCCTAACAAACATAATTAATTCTATGAGCAATAACACAATCTCGTCCCTGTTCTTTTGCTTGATAAAGCGCCTGATCAGCATCTATTAATCATGTACGACAGATAATTGTAACGTAGGAATTACGCTACTTACTCCTAAACTTACAGTTACATAAGGACTTACTTTTGAACAAGCGTGAGGTATTTCAAACCTTTTGATTTCTCTCCTAATTAATTCTGCTCTTCGTAAAGCTTCCTTAATATTTGTATTTGGTAATATAACTCCAAATTTTTCGCCACCATAACGACAGACTAAATCTGTAGAAAATTTAGCTACCTTGCTAATAGCTTGAGCAACTTTTTTGAGGTATTTGTCTCCCTCTGGATGCCCATAACAATCATTATAATATTTGAAATAATCCACATCACAAAGGATGAGAGATAAATATTTTTTGTCTTGTCTAAGTTGCTCCCATTTTTGATGAAAATATTCATCGAATGTACGACGATTAGCCAAAGAAGTTAAAATATCAAAACTGGCAATTAGTTTTAAATTTTGGTTTGCTTTTTTCAGAGCTAACTCAGATTTTTTACGTTGAATTAATCCACCTAACTGAGTTGCCACAGCATTAACTAACTGTATAGAATTTTGATCTAATGTTTGAGAAAATTTCTGGAAAAATACTAAGATAGCTAAAACCTGTTTATCTAGAATAATCGGTATTCCCAATGCAGATTTAATACCTATTTTTTCGGCAATTTTAAAACAAATAAAAACTGAATCTTTTTCCTGATAAATATCTTTTACCCATTCTGTTTGCTGAGAATTCCACACCCTTTGTAGTAAGCTTTCTTGGGAGTTAAAGGTAATAATTTGATGCTGTTGTCGAAATTTCAAAGCTGCTGGTAAAGTACCGTTATTACTATTACTAGAATACCATCCTCTACTAAATTTGAGCATTGTAGCTTCTGGGTCAGGAATCCATGCTTCTCCAAAATCCCAATTCATTGTTTGACAAACTTCTGCTAAAGTTAATTCTAATGCTGATTCAATATTAACTTTTTTAAAAGTCAGCTTAACAAGTATAGCATTTTTAATACTGGTGAGGTAGCTTTGCCTTAGCAATATTCTGAATGCTAATTAGTTATGTAGCAGTAAATAATTTCCGACTGCTATATGAATTTATATTGATTTAGTTAATCATTTTTTCAATCTAATAATTGACTTTTATTTATCAATACTGAGCGACAACACAAGTTGATTTGGAAGCTGACTTTGGTGAAACTAAAGCCACTACATGAGGAACAGGACGTGGAGTATACCTGACTAAAGATTTACCTTCATAAACTAGAGACGTACTAGCTCCAGAATCTAACATAACTGCATCCCGAAATCCTACTTGTGCTAAAAGTTGAGCAAGTTTAACGGAACCAATTCTTTTATAAGATACACCAATGATAGGTTGACCACTACGATGAATACCCCAAAATGCTCGGTGACGAGGTTCGTTGAACTTGAATAATTCACCAAAACTTTCTGGTGGTTGAGGTTGATAATTTCTCACTAAAAATGCAGCTCCCACAAAAGCATCTGTAAAATTTGGCATCTCTGCTTTTATGCCTTTGATTGTATTGTGATTTTCGGGATTAAAAGGAATAAAATTTACTTGATCATCACTAATTAATACTAACGGACGATTCTTTAATTTATTGTTGTCATAGTTATCTCCAGGCACAAATTTTTTTGTATTCTGACTAAAAATCGGACCAATTACTTTGTTAGAATCTAGTTTTTCCAGAGAAAAAAATACTCCATCCACTCCAGCGATCGCCTCGTTTTTTGCCACAATATCTTTAACTTGATACCGACTATCTGCATGAATAGTTATTGGTTTTCCTCCAGAAATTAAAATTAATGGAATTCCTTGAAGAGTTATTTCATTTTTGATAATTTGACCAGTAAAATCAAACCCAAATTTCCAGGGAGGTAATTGTAATCCACCAAAAGTTTTTGCAATTGCCTTTTTTAATCCTGATTGACCAAAGCGGTCTATTGCCAATAAACTTTTTGATTCATTACTAAAGATATTTTTATTATTTTCCATTGTTAGTGCTGCTTCATATCCCGCTACTTTTACCCAAGCACTAACACGTTCATCATATTTACCTTCTGGATAAGTAAAATAGTTAATTTTTATTCCTAATTTTTTCTCTAAAATTTGCTTTGATTTGAAAATTTATGCTTGTAGTTCTCGGTCAGATAATTTAGTTAAATCTTTGGGATGAGTAACACTATGGGAAGCAATTGTGACTAATGAATTTTTTGCCATTTCTTGCAATTGTGACCAAGTGAGAGTAGAACGACCAACTATTTTGCCTTCTATTTTGTCTGTATATACTGAGAAAACTGCTGGATAATTATATTTTTTGAGTAGGGGATAAACTATTTCATAATGACCAATATATCCGTCATCAAATGTCAGAACTATTGGTTTTTCTGGTAATGCTTCTCCTGTGCGTAAATGCTGAATTAATTGGTCTAAGCTAATGGGTGTTGCTCCACTTTCTTGAATTAATTCAAGATGCTTTTCAAATTGTTTTACTGTGACATCAAAGGAAACTTTTTTCTTGGGCAAAATATCGTGATACATCATTACAGGAACTTTCCCTAATCTTGCTCGTTCGTGAATTGTCGGCCAAGGATTAGGGATGGTATTAGCAGCAACAATTGTTTGTTCTCCCAGTGTTGTAATTAAGTTAGCTAATCCCATTTCTGGATTCGTCATCCAGTTAGAAATAGTTAGTAACTTATTTACTGAATTATCGACTGATATTTCTGATAATTGAATATTGTCATTGTTGCAAGATTTAAGAGATTTCAAATTAGAGGTAGTTTGAGCAACTATTGGTTCTGGCAATAGTCCGATTAATAGAGTTAAACTCAGATATAAACTGAGTCGATTGTGATTGTTAGCCATTTTTAGTCGATTTTTGAAGGAACAGAAAAAGCAAATTTTGGAAAGTTTCCCACAGTTGTCTATAGGATAAAAAATGACAATCTAGTTTGAATTTATCTAAATATTTGAAAAATACCAATAAAAAGAATAGCAGGATTTTTTAGGCAGTTTATCAATATTTTTATTTGTTTTAATCAATGTATAACAGCTAACAAAAATAGGGATTAGTTGTTTAAAAAGAGGTTAACAAGAGATTAATAAAATTGTCAGCATTCAGCCATGGGGGGTCAGCTTTCCTCCTCCGGAGGAACTACGTTAACAGGAATTAGTAGTTTGAGGATTTGAGTAATATTGAGTCGTGAGCAAGTAGCTAATATATTTGGTACTTTTAATTCTGTTAAATCTTTCAACTCTGATTCCTCAAAAAAGGGTAATTAAGTTAATAGCTGATAGCTGACACCTGAATGCTTGCATAAAATTTTATATTTCACACCAAGCTAATCAAACCTTTACTTAAAGTTCAGATATAATTAACCTAATTAATTGTAATTGTGGAGAAAAAAATGAAATTCAACCGTCGTTATTTCCTAATTTCTCTCGGCAGTGCATTAGGATTAGCTTTTAATTCTTGCAAAAATTTTCAGCAAACCAAGACTACAAACGTAGAAAATTTTAAGTCTCAAATTCCCGGCAATCAGACTTTTAATCCCTCAGAAATATCGACTCCATCAACACCCGCTCCTCCAGGAATGTTTGCCCCAAAACAAGGAGATATTCGACTCGTAGTTATCAGCGATTTAAACAGTAGTTATGGTTCCACAACTTACCAACAGCAAGTAGAAAAAACTATTCCTTTAATATCTGAATGGCAGCCAGATTTATTACTTTGTGCCGGTGATATGATTGCCGGACAAAAACTGTCACTTACTGAAGAAAATATTCAAGCTATGTGGAATGGTTTTGACCGTTATATTGTCACACCATTACATCAAGCAAAACAACCTTTTGCTATTACTATTGGCAATCATGATGCTTCAGGTTATTTCAAAAAATCTGGGGATGGATATAAGTATGAAAAAGAGCGCAGACAAGCACAACTTTATTGGAGCAAACATCAAAATGATTTAAACATAAATTTTTTAGAAGCAGATGGATTTCCTTTTTATTACAGCTTTCTCCATAAAGAAATTTTTTATTTAATTTGGGATGCTTCTATGCTTCGGATTCCTAAACAACAATTAGAATGGGTAGAAAAAAGTCTCGCAAGTAGTCAAGCACAAACAGCAAAAATGCGAATTGTCATGGGGCATTTACCTTTTTATGCTGTTGCTCCTACTAAAAATAAAATTGGTGATGTTTTAGCTAAAGCTGATGAGTTACGAACTATCCTAGAAAAGTATAATGTTCACCTATATATTAGCGGTCATCATCATGCTTATTTTCCTGGTTATAAAGGTAATTTGAAGTTGCTTTATTCTGGTGCTTTAGGTAGCGGTCCGCGTACTTTAATTGGTAGTAACTTATCTCCCAGAAATACTTTGACAGTTGTTGATATTAATCTAGAGGAAAACAAGAGTTTTTATACTACCTATGACATGAATACTTTAGCAGTGGTTAATCCACAGGAGTTACCAGAAAAAATTACAGGTTTAAATGGTTGGGTTTTACGAGAAAAAGAAGTAATGTTGCCTAGTTAACAAAAATTGGGATAATCTGACATACTGTCTATCGAGGTAATTTAAAATTACTTGATTCTAGAGCTTTAGGTGGCGTCCTGCTGTTGATATTAATTTAGAGGAAAACAAGAGTTTTTATGCTACCTATGATCTGGAGACTTTAGTAGTGGTTAACCTACAGAAATTACCAGAAAAAATTACAGGTTGAAATGGTTAGGTTTTGCCGGAAAAAGAAACAATGTTGCCTAGTTATAAAAAATCAAGAGAATCTAACACACTGTCTATCTAGGTAATTTAAAATTACTTGTTCTAGAGCTTCAGGTAGAAGTCTGCATAATTTAATTAGTACTAACTTATCTCCCAGAAATACTTTGACAGTTATTGATATTAATCTAGAGCAAACCCAGAGTTTCTACACAACAGGTTCTGGAGACTTTAGTAGTGGTTAACCTACAGGAGTTATCAGAAAAAATTACAGGTTGAAATGGTTAGGTTTTGCCGGAAAAATAAACAATGTTGCCTAGTTAGAAAAAATCAGGAAAATCTAACACACTGTCTATCTAGGTAATTTAAAATTACTTGTTCTAGAGCTTCAGGTAGAAGTCTGCATAATTTAATTAGTACTAACTTATCTCCCAGAAATACTTTGACAGTTATTGATATTAATCTAGAGCAAAACAAGAGTTTTACCGAATAATTAAGGTGAAAAAGCTTTTCTGTAAAGAAGAAATAAATCCCAAAAATCCCCTTCGTCAATCCTATGGGTTTTTAGGAGAGGTAATTATCTTTTTCTTGATGAGTTTAATATCCCACCTGAAAGGGTTTCTATAAACCCCAATCAATTGTAGACAAAAAGTGGTTTGTCGAAGACTATTCCCATTCACTTTTGCCTTCTTCCTTCTCTCCTAGATAACTAAAGCCTTATTACTTTTTACTTCTTCTTTCTTATACCAATTAACTTTAGGGATGTCACAAATAGTTTCCAAGTTTAAATGTCAAATAATTGCCCGAAACTATCGTCTTATCAAAGTTTTTAGTCGATCAAATCTAACTTATAACCTCAGCATTCAGCCATTAGCGGTCAGCTTTCCTCCTCCGGAGGAACTACGTTAACAGGAATTAGTAGTTTGAGGATTTGAGTAATATTGAGTTTGAGTCGTGAGCAAGTAGCTAATTTATTTCAGAATTTTAATTCTGTTAAATATTTCAATTCTGATTCCTCAAAAAAGCGCAATTAAGTTAATAGCTGATGGCTGTATAGCTGACACCTGAATGCTTACCTTCTAACTTCTGCCTTCTGCCTTCTTCAATAATTGTTAAAACTACCTATGAGCAGTAGTTAATTCACAGGAATTACCAAAAAAAATTACAGGTTTAAATATAGTAATCCTAAATTGGTTGTGAAAATTTTTATAATATTTAATTTGAACTGAAAACATGAATAAATTCTAACTCCTGACTCCTGACTCCTAACTCCTAACTGCCAGCAAAATATTACAACTTAAATAGGATTGTTATAGTTAGGTTTTGCGGAAAAAAGAAACAATGTTGTCTAATTAACAAAAATCAGGATAATCTGACATACTGTCTGTTGTAAATCATTTTTGGCAATCTATCATGGCAACAATTAACAATAATTACCTCAAACTTAAAGCAGGATATCTCTTTCCAGAAATCGCCCGTCGCGTAAATACCTTCGCTGAAGCTCACCCAGAGGCCAAAATTATCAAACTAGGTATTGGGGACGTCACCGAACCCCTACCAGAAGCTTGTCGTCAGGCCATTATTAAAGCAGTAGAAGAAATGGGCGATCGCTCAACTTTTAAAGGTTATGGCCCAGAACAAGGTTATGGTTGGTTGCGGGAGAAAATTGCTGCTGAAGATTTCCAAGCTAGGGGATGTGATATTGATGCCTCGGAAATTTTCATCTCTGATGGATCTAAATGCGACACTGGTAATATTCTCGACATTTTTGGCCACGATAATACTATTGCCGTGACTGACCCAGTTTATCCGGTGTATGTAGATACTAATGTAATGGCAGGTAATACAGGAGATGTGAATGAAAAAGGGGAATATGAGGGTTTAGTTTATTTACCCATTACCGCAGAAAATAATTTTACTGCCGAACTTCCCACTCAAAAGGTAGATTTGATTTATCTGTGTTTCCCAAATAACCCAACTGGTGCCACTGCCACAAAGGAATATCTCAAGACTTGGGTAGATTATGCAAAAGCGAATAGTGCCATTATTTTATTCGATGCTGCTTACGAAGCATTTATTACTGATGCAAGTCTTCCCCACTCCATTTATGAAATAGAAGGAGCAAGAGAATGCGCGATCGAATTTCGCTCTTTTTCTAAGAATGCTGGTTTTACTGGTACTCGTTGTGCGCTTACTGTTATACCCAAAACTCTCAAAGGGAAAGCTGCTGATGGTAGCGATGTAGAATTATGGAAGTTGTGGAACCGCCGTCATTGCACAAAATTTAATGGAGTTTCTTATATTGTGCAGCGTGGTGCTGAAGCAGTTTACTCCGATGAAGGGAAAGCACAGGTTAAAGGGTTGATCGAATTTTATTTAGAGAATGCCAAAATTATTTGTTCCCAGTTACAAGCGGCAGGGTTAACTGTTTATGGTGGTGTGAATGCGCCTTATGTTTGGGTGCAGACACCTACAGGTTTGTCTAGTTGGGATTTTTTCGATAAGTTGTTGCAAAATTGTAATGTTGTCGGTACACCCGGTTCAGGTTTCGGTGCAGCAGGTGAAGGTTACTTCCGAATTTCTGCTTTTAATAGTCGGGAAAATGTTAATGAGGCGATGAAACGGATAACTGAGAAATTTAAAGTTTAGGTAGGCGATCGCTAAAATCAGTAGTAGGTTGGGCAAATATTCAGTGATGGAAAATATTCCTAACTCAAGCAACATTTGCCTACCTGCTTGTAAATCAAATGGAAAAACTATATGTCTTTTAGTAACTATAAAAGTATTAGTGCAGTTATCCAAGAATTTCAAATTACCTACATTGAATCTGATTTTATTTTGAAGACAGAATTTAGCATTCCTGAATATTTCAGAAATGATATAGAAATAGTTATGCGGGAAGGAATAGTTGATAATTCAGAATTTGCTATTTGTGAAAATTTAATTTATCCAGTTTTAAAAGAAGTCTGGAAATCTTATTGTAGTAAATTGATTTTGTGGAGTCATCAGTCGCTGATTTATAACGATAATCTTGCGGGTTTTCCAGAATATATTTTAGCGAAACGTTCTCCACTAGGAAAAGTTGTCTTTGACAAACCTTATTTACTTTTAGTAGAAGCAAAACAAGATAAATTTGAGGAAGGATGGGGGCAATGTTTGGCAGAAATGGTAGCTGCTCAAAAATTAAATGAAAACCCAGATATGATAGTTTTTGGGATTGTTTCAAATGGCAAAATTTGGCAATTTGGTAAACTACAAGCAAATATTTTTACTAAAAATATGACTTTTTATACTTTTCAAGACTTAGACCAATTATTTGCCGTGGTTAACTATATTTTTCAACAATGTGAACTACAGCTAGATTCTCAAGTCCTTGCTTAATCTTTGATCTAACTATAATCTAACTTTTTGTAGGGAACGTAACTTACTTATGTAAATTCTTACCTAGTGCTAAAATGATAAATATCTATAGCTATATTCAACTAAAAAAAAACAGATAAAAGTATTATGATTGACCCCTTAGAAATAGCCAAATATTTCATTATGCGGGCTTATCAAGATGGTAGAGAAGCTCAAATAACCAATATGAAAATACAAAAACTTCTCTACTATAGCCAATGCTTATATTTAGCCCTTAATGACGAACCTTTATTCACTGATGAAATACAAGCTTGGCGATATGGTCCTGTTTGTCCTCCTGCTTATAAATTTTACAGTAAATTTGAAGCCGAACAATTACCAATCCCGAATCAGGAAAGTATTACTAATATTCCCTCAGAAGTTAAGGAAGTTTTAGGGGAAACTTGGCAATACTTCGGTGAATATCATGCTTACTATTTAAGTAATTTAACCCACTTAGAATTTCCTTGGAAAAAAGCCAGAAAAGGTTTACCTAGTTATGCAAGTTCAACCGAACCTATATTATTAGAAGATATGCGTTTATTAGGAGAAGAAAAACTTTTAGAAATTGAGAAAGAACATCCTCACTACGCCCCCATGGTTTCTTATGTTTTAAAAACAGCAATAGAGTCTAAGGAAAAACCACAATATATTCAGCAAGGAGAAGTAAATGACTGGCTCAACTCCCTTCTTGATTGAGAAGCATACTAACTTTGAACGGAGTTTGAAAAAGTTAGTCAAAACCTACAAATCTAAACCTCAACAACAGGAATTTGTTCAGTTTATTAGTAAACACCTGGAAGAACTAATTATTAATCCTTATCCACCTAAAGCAAAATTTGAACCTTTACCAAGTGGTCTAAAATTACCTGATAAATGGCAATTTTATAAATTAGTTTTAACCATTGCTAAAGGTGCATCAGGACAAATTAGATTAATGTATTTAGTTGACGAGAAGGAAAGAGTGATTAAGCCTTTATGGATTTATAATCATCAACAATTTGAAAAACGACCTCCTGATCGAGATATTAAAGATGTTATTCAAGAAATTTTTGAGGAAAAATCTATTGACAGAGAAACTACTAAAAATGAAATAGTTGCTTGACTATTTTTGCTAGAAGTATTGTTTATGAAACCATTAATATTAGATATTTTTTCCGGTGCAGGCGGTTTTAGTCTTGGTTTTAAATGGGCAGGTTGTCAAATTATTGGTGCTATAGAAATAGATAAATGGGCATCAGAAACTTTTGCTTATAATCATCCAGATGCAGTTGTCATCAATCAAGATATTACGACTATTACTAATAAGGATATAGCAGCAATTTGGGGTAATAATAAACCACAAATTGTGATAGGTGGTCCGCCTTGCCAAGGATATTCTATTTGTAATAAAAATTATGGAGACCCTAAAGACCCTAGAAATAATCTTTTTAGAGAATTAATTAGAATAGCTGTAGTTTTTGAGCCAGAAATATTAATTATGGAAAATGTACCTAATCTGATAAAAATTAGGACTCATTCTCAAGTCAAAGTTATTGACATTATTGAACAAGAGTTTAATAAGATTGGGTATCACGTCTATATAAATATATTAGAAGCTACAGCATACGGAGTACCTCAAATCAGAAAACGTTTATTTATTGTTGCTTCAAAACGAGAACTAGAAAATCCTTTTCCCTTGCCAACTCATGGAATATTAACCAATCAGCAAATGTCTTTATTTGGAGAAAATTTAAAGTTCTGTCCGACATTATGGGATGCTATTTCTGACTTACCTACCTTAGAAGCTGGTGAAGGAAAAGAAGAGTCAAATTATGTCAAAAAGCCATTGAATGAATATCAAAAATTGTTGAGAAATGGAAATAACATTCTGTTTAATCATAAAGCCATGAATCACACTCAAAGAATGGTAGAAAGATTTGCCACAATGACTTGGGGAAGTTCTGGAAAAGATGTACCAAAACATTTACAACCACGGCAAAGAAACTCTAAAAAAATCTCTCAAAAAATCTACGACCAAAATAATAGAAGACTCCATCCAGATCAACCATGCCATACAATTCCAGCATCATTTTATGCTAATTTTGTTCACCCTTATCAACATAGAAATTTCACAGCTAGAGAAGGTGCAAGAATACAATCATTTCCAGATAGTTTTAAATTCATGGGTAAACCAACAGTTGTTAGTCATAAGCTACTATCTAGAGAAGGTCGTTTAGCAGAAAAACATTTATGTCAATACAATCAAATTGGAAACGCCGTTCCTCCTTTGTTAGCTAAAGCTATTGCTGATAATATATTAAAACAGTTGTAAAATAGAGCTAAATAAAATGTATGTTCATGGTCAGAATTTAGAGCAAAAGGAAAATCATAAAACGAAATATAGAGACGAAGATTCTCGGAGATATTTGAGAGAAATAAGAGAAAAATATAATGAGTGGAAATTGGCTAATGAAGGGCTAATTGGTCCATTGATTGAAAAAACAGACCAAGATAGTGAATTATTGATAAAGCGAGTAGAATTTTTGAATCAATATAAAGATTTTCTAGAACAACAACACTATGCTGAAAAATTTGATTCTCGTTCAAATCTCCATTCATCTGTGTTAGAAGAATTTATGTATTATCTCTTCAAAGATTTGGTTAGAGAATTTTCATCACAAGCTTTAATTGGTAAGTCTCGTACTTTCAAAGATATATTTTTTCGCTCTGAAAATTATCAGGATATGCTCAGTGATCCTCATGCTTTAATTGAACTAAAAGATAATGATTTTGCCATAGGAGTGAGAATTCACGCCCAAATGAATTGTCAAGGTTCTCAAGAATTAGAAAGTCATATTTGGGATGTACCTGCTGTAGTTATAGAATGCAAAACTTATTTGGATAAAACTATGCTTCAAGATGCAGCAACGGCAGTAGAACAACTTAAATATAGAAATCCTAACGCTATTTATATTTTAGTAGCAGAATGGCTAAAATTAACAGATGCCGTCAACTTACGAAAATTCAAAATAGACCAAATATATGTATTAAGAAAACAAAAGAATACAGATAGAGAATTCCGATATCAGAAAGGGTATATTAAAAATCCTATATATGTAGATGTGGTAGAACATTTATTTGTTAATATTCGAGATTACTTAACATCTGATTGGGAGGGCGGTATTAATTTTGGCTTGAAGCGTGGTTATTTAATTTAGCTAGCTAATCATTTTCATTGAAATTATTTCAACTGTGCCAGTTTAGAAAAATCACTACAACTGTCTACCTTCTTCTATGACAACTCAATAACTGTCACCTTCATACTAAGTTTCACGTAAACAGTTAACTTAGGATTGGAGTTAACAAAGGCAATAACACACAGTGACACCCTCTCATCTGGTCAGTTTATATCAAAAAGCTGCCAGAGATAAGGCAACACCTTGTGAAATATGCCTAAATCATTAAACCAAAAATAACTTAACTGAAAAACTATGAACTTAGTAACAACAATTAATTCCACTAATCAGACGCAATTTGACCTAGCTGGTTATTGCCATTCCACTCCTAACTATCTACAAACCAGAGCTAGAATCAATTATTTACTCGAACGCTATCTTTCTCAAGATATTCTCACAGAAAGACTATTAGACTTACCCCAACAATTTGAAAATCCTCAACAAAGACCATGGCAAAAAATTAATTGGCAAGCTATAAATCATAGTCAAATTATTGGTATCGAACCAAAATTATTTTTACAAGTAATTGCCTCCGCAGTAGAAATAGAAGCACCCATTCGTTCTTATTCCCAAGAAAGTTGGGGTTATTTACAAACAGCTCATCCTCAACTAGCTAGATTTATGGGAGGTGTAACTGATGAAAATGGGAAAATAATTGAAGTTGGCATTTGGGAAAAAGAAGAACGACAACACGCTCCTGCTTTTAGCAAGATTTATCAACAACTTACAGGGGAAAAATTACAGCAAAAACCTAATACCGTTCATGGTTATCAACCTACTGGAAATGTACGGGCAGAAATCTATAATCATGGAGTAGGTAGAATTAGTTCTGAATGGAGTGCTGTATCTATTTATATATGGTTAATGTCTCA
Source organism: Okeania sp. SIO1H4 (assembly GCF_010672695.1). Classification (NCBI taxonomy): domain Bacteria; kingdom Bacillati; phylum Cyanobacteriota; class Cyanophyceae; order Oscillatoriales; family Microcoleaceae; genus Okeania; species Okeania sp. SIO1H4. The sequence goes on along the minus strand of NZ_JAAHGB010000036.1, from coordinate 752 downwards.
TTCTACAGGGGCATTACAAATGGCTATCGCTCAACCTTTACAAGATGAAGTTAATCATTTGGCTAAGTTTTGGGGAATCACTAGATGGGGTTTTGGTGATTCGGTTTTGCGGCGAGTTATTGGCAGTATCTCTCGTGTAATTAGACTCTTAAATCATCATCAAAAAGAGCGAACTTCTGGTCAAGATATTATCAAGTTTTCTCATCTCAAATATGGTCTTGAGATTGGTTATAGTTTGATGAAAGTAATGACACAAATGTGTCGTTGGAATTATCATTTAAAAGCTGATGCTTTGAGTCAAGTTTTTGGTAATTATCTCAGTCATGCTTCCGAAACTAAAAAATAAAATGAGGCGTTGCTGAATTAGAGTATGATATTCATTTTAATTACTTAGTAAGGATTCAGGAGGTAGTCTGACTGTAGGGAATAGTCAAAAAAGTTCCTACTAATACCACTATCATCACCATCCACCGAAAGCTAGTAGGGGGAATACCTAACAATAGCCAAGAAAATAGCGAAGTGAAGATTGGGTAAGTAAAAAATAGAGTTAATGCCACCCCAGTTTCAATTAATCCAATAGACATATAAAGCAGTGCTAAGTAAAGAAACATTAGCATCCCGCCACCTAGTGCAGGATGGCAGAAATAAGTGACCAGTAGAAGCAATGCCTTCTTCCTGAGATAGAATACTCAGAAGTGTGATCGCGATCGTAAAATAAATGGTCAATAGCCAAGCTAAAAATGATCGGCATT